>CAYVVO010000203.1:0-6129 GCA_964455275.1 uncultured Candidatus Bathyarchaeia archaeon
GTTTGAGGGAGGGAAACTCCACAGCAAAGTAGAGGAAGAGATAGTCTCCTTTCTGAAGGAACGAAAAGAAGGGGCTTTCACATCCCAAGAGATAATGGGGGGAATCCACTACCACACGGACTTCAGCACCCCAGAGATAAGCAAGATGTCAACCTTCACCATAGCGGACTTCACCACCCTCCTCCACGATCTGGTGAGACAGGGAAACATCAGAATGAAAGTGGTTGGAAACAGAATGTACTACATGATAATGAGCGCTCACACAGCCAAATGCCCCAAATGCGGCAAAGTTTTTGAGCCCCAAAAAACTTGGAAGATGGCGGGACGCCCAGACAAAAAAGGAAAACGAACCCAACTGCACATAGGACTCTACAAATGCCCAAAACATGGAAGCTTCAGAAAGGTCTTGGATAAAAGAAAAATCTGAAAAGCTTTTACGCTTCTTTCACCCTAAAAGAACTGCACAGGAAACCGAACTGGCAATCATATTAGGAGACTAATAAAGGTTCATTGTTGAAAACAGTGTTTTTTTCTGAAAACCAAGAAAGATAATTTTGGTGCTCCGGCCGGGATTCGAACCCGGGTCTTCGGCTCGAAAGGCCGAAATACTTAACCGGACTATACTACCGGAGCCTAAGCAGAGCATCAACCACATAAAACATACATACGTTTTAACTTTTCTCCATCAGAAGGATATCTTCGCCGAAGAGGGAGTTCCGCCTATAACCTTCGCCGAAGCAGCACTCACCTTATCCACGTACTTTTCGTCTGTGTACACCCGGAGGATGTTGATGAAGCCTTTGAGAACATCAAAAACCGACGATATGTCGCTTAGCCGCAGAGGAACCTTCTCTCCTGTTCGGGTCTTCTGGAAAACAGGGATTTCCATGGGCTCAAGCAAATCAGAGTGATGATACGGCACCGAAGGAACCGTGGGCACATCAATTACAATAGCTTGCGCTTCAATTCCTGCCTCTGACGCAATCTTGTTTCTCATCTGCTCCCGAACCTCTTCGACGCTGAAGATGCTGGGCACCATCTTTTCTCGCGCATAGAAGGTTCGGTCATAGACGCACTTGAGGAGCCTACGCCTCTCCAAGTTCTCCATGATTCCTCTAGACTTTTCGCATTCTTTCAGTTTGGTCCAAACAGTGTAGTCATTCAACGCCAAGTAATCTTCGGGAGAATCAAACGCCACCAAGCCCAGCTCATCCTTTGCTTTCTCCATGGCTGTGGCAAGCATTATCTGAGCGGCTCTTCCAACGCGGTGGAAGTAGATGCTTCTGAACGATTCTAGCCTCGCCAACACAAAAGATTCAAGCGCTGACAGGGCTCCCACGTCAACGGCAAGGTTTTCGCCAAGAACATCCAGCATGTGGATTAGGCGAAAGACGTCTACGTACCCGTATTCTGCGCCAGTGTGGTAGGTGTCCCTGACCACGAAATCGAGCTTATCGACATCCACAGTGCTTTGAATGACCTGATCCAGGAATGCTTTCCCTCGCCTCCGCAGTTCTCCAACCGCAAGTTTTGCCACCGCACCTGCGTCGTATCCCAGTTCGCTGATGATGTCATGTAACTCGGAGTTTTGGATAAGCCACCGGGTCATGTCTTCATGGGTTTTGCCTAAGAACTTGACGAGAAGGTGCTCAAAAACGTGTGAGAATGGACCGTGACCCACATCGTGGAGAAGAGACGCCATTCTGACAGTTTGAATCTCCTCTTCCGAGAGAAGTGGGGAAATGTTCTGGTTTTCCGTTAGTTTGCCCGCTAGGTACATGACTCCGATGGAGTGCTCGAAGCGGGTGTGGTTTGCTCCTGAATACACAAACTCTGATCCCGCCAGCTGCCTCAGTCGGTGAAGTCTCTGGAAGGGGTAAGAGTCGATGAGATGCTTCTCTGCTTCGGTGATGTAAACATAGCCGTGAACCGGATCTTTGATTTGCCCCCAGTATCGCCGCATAGGGAATGTTTCTCCTCAGCTTTGTCAATCTAGAGCATCATTATTTAAGGTAATCGATAATTAAAGGATAGAGGCTGAACCACAAAGTGAAGAAAGGAATATTCGTCTGCATCGAAGGCTTGGACGGAAGCGGAAAAACCACTCACGCCTATCGGCTTGTGCAGAACCTGCAGAAAAGGGGGTTCGACGCTGTTTACACCACTGAGCCGGGGCGGGGAGAACTGGGAAAATTTATTCGTGCGTCGGTTTTGCAGGGGAAGAAGCGGGTGCCCAGGGTTGTGGAGGCGGTTCTTTTTGCGGTTGACCGTGTTGAGCACATGGAGAAGGATGTGAAGCCGGCGTTGATGGAGGGAAAGGTTGTGGTTTCGGACCGGTGTGTGTACTCGTCTCTTGCGTATCAGGGGGCGGCGGGGCTGGACCTGGAGTGGATTGAGGAGATTAACCATTTTGCTCTTCCACCCGATTTGGCGTTGTATATTGATGTGCCGCCTGAGGTTGTGGTGAAGAGGATAAGGCGGAAGAAGTCTGTTATGGAGAGGCTGGAAACCCAGAGAAGAGTAAAAGAGGTTTACATGAAGTTTGTGGACAACGGAAAGCTCAAGCCCATAGACGGAGACAGAAAAAAAATCGAAGTCGAACAAAACATTCTAACAGTAATCCTAGCTTTTCTAAAGAACCGCAACACCTCTTAACTAGGTGACCCACTTTTAAAGTGAAGACGTGCCTATTCCCCTCTTAGGTTTAACAAAAAAGCAGACAGTAACGGTAGCAAAACCAGATAACTTATAGTAAAGTTATGGGCAATGTCTTGTCAAGAAACCTTGACCAAACAAATGATACATTTGGTCAAGAAAGTTTGACAAAAACCCTCTTAACTGAAAAGATTAAACTATATTTAGGGGAGAGTGTATGCGGTCTAAAAGGCTGTTTCTTGCAAGTTCTGTTCTTTTTGTTTTAGTCACTTTGCTTTTTATTGGTTCTGTTGGTGCATCTTCGGAGATGTGGAGCCAAACTTACGGAGGAGCAGGTTCAGAAGCGGCTTATGCGTTGGTTGAAACTCCTGACGGGGGATACGCATTAGGTGGTGACACAAATTCCTTCGGTTTAAAATGGGAAACTGAAGGCTGGTTAGTTAAAACTGACGCAAATGGAAACGTGCAGTGGAACAAAACATACTCAAGATCAATTCGTTCGTTGATCGTGACGTCTGATGGGGGTTATGCATTGACTGGTAGTGGACTGTTTGTTAAGACTGATGCGTATGGGAATGTGGAGTGGAATAGGACTTACAGCGGAGTTTCGTTGATTGAAACATCTGACGGAGGATTCGCCCTAGCAGGCTCCAAAAATGATGATTTTTCGATAGTTAAAATCGATGCCTCTGGGAACAGGGAGTGGAACAGGACATACGGGGGACCAGAGGTTGAACGTGCTCATTCTTTGGTTGAGACATCTGAAGGAGGGTTTGCTTTAGCTGGCGGAACAATAGTATCTGAAGGTAATGGTTATCGTGCTTGGCGTTTTTGGCTGGTTAAAACTGATGAAAATGGGAATATGTTGTGGAACCAAACCTATGGTCATGCTAATGAAGAAGCTTATTCATTGGTTAGAACATCTGATGGAGGATTCGCTTTAGCAGGAACCAAATATATCTGGGATCCTGCAAATCTAGGTGTTGGAAATTACGATTTTTGGTTAGTGAAAACTGATGCAAATGGGGTTATGGAGTGGAACCAAACATACGCAAGGACAGATGGGGACAAAGCTCACTCTTTGATTGTGACGTCCGATGGAGGATATGCTCTAGCTGGGGAATCGTATACTGAAACATTTGGTGAAGGTATTGAACATGATTTTTGGTTGGTAAAGACTGATGGTTATGGGAATGTAGAGTGGAACCAGACATACGGAGGAGCACATAGGGAAGTTGCTTATGCGTTGGTTGAAACATGTGACGGCGGATACGCACTAGCAGGCTACACTAGGTCTTACGGTGCAGGTAGCACTGATTTTTGGTTGGCTAAAACAGACGAGAAGGGATTTATTCCAGAGTTTCATCCTCCACACATTTGCGTGGGTTCCCCACAAAACAAAACCTACACCACAGACAGGGTTTCCTTAAATTTCACTGTCAACGAAGAAACCTCGTGGATGAGCTACAGCCTAGACGGACAAGACAACGTAACCATAACAGAAACCACCCTAAACCTAACAGAGCTAGTTAACTGTTCACACTACATAACCGTATACGCAACAGACATGGATGGAAACACGGCAGCATCAGAAACAATCCGCTTCACCGTAGCCAAAGAAAAAGAGACAGAACCACCTCCACCACCAGCAACATCATGGACTACAACCGCCATAGCAATAGCAGTAGCGGTAGCCGCAGCTGGAGCCGCAATTCTGCTATACTACACAAAAACAAAAAAACAGAACAAAAAATGAGAACATATTAGACTCCTAATAGAGGTACATTGTTGAAAACAGTATTTTTCGTAGAAAACTTGGAAGAAACAAAATCAGGTTGCTACTTTTGGGCGACCACCATGGCATGTGCCTTGTCGTAGGGTTCAAGACCGACAACCGCGCTGACGTGGAATCCTCTAGCCTCCAAGACGGCAATCTCATTCCTGTAAACCACAGACGGCTCCTTCGTCACATCTATGCTCTGAGCCTTAATCGCCAACATAACCCAGCCCCCCTCAGCCAGAAACATGTCAGCGTTATCCGCCAAAACCCGAGCCTGCTCAGGCTGAGCCACATCACAATAAACACTGTCCACCCGCCCCACCATACGCGAATACGTCTCCGGCAGCCGCGCATCCGCCAGTATAGGCGACATGTTATAGCGCAAAACGCAAACGCTGTTCACCAGCTCTCTCAGGGAACGCGAAGCAAACTCCACACAGTACACATGACCGCCTTCGCCGACAATGTCTGAGACGTGGCTTGCGGTTGTTCCTGAAGCCGCCCCCAGATACAGCACCCCGTGGTCCGGATGGATGGGAACAGCGTCTAAACCCTTGAGTATGGCAGCCGCAAGCTTGCTTCTGTACGGATCCCACAGCCTATATTCGTCTCGCTTAAACTTGACTAGACGCTCTCCATAAACCGAGGTTCCGGCAGCCAAGTTTTTTGTAGCTAACTTTCGGGTTCCATCCTCCAGAGTAGCCCAGTAAATTTCCGGAAAACTGGGGTGAGGCTTAACGTTTACGACCACGTTTCTTTCTCCGAGGACGATTTCTTTCAGGAGGCTTTCTGCCCGAAGTTCTCGTTAGTGGAGGCGGCGGAGGCTTCTCATATCTCTCCTTAATCTCGTTGATTCTCTTCTCAAGATCGGCTTTCAATTCGTCTCCAGCATATTCACCCCTGAAAGCATCAACCCTAGCAGCTATACTCAATTTTCCAGCCAACGCCCGCGCAATCTTCCCACGTTGCCAACGCTTCCCATCGTGAATAAGAGGATGCTGAAAGATTATCCCATGCTTGGGGGGACGCGCCTTAGTCTTCAACGACCTAAACAGCGCTTTCTCTGCACCCAAAACCTGAATCGTGCTTGCCGGCAACTTAGCCAAGTTCAACAGTCCCCCGGCAAGGGCTAACAACCGAGCCCCCAAAAGTGAACCGCCTATTGCCCGGGTGTTTGGTGCAACCTCTTCCATCACCGAGTCCACGTACTTCTCCAGCGATTGCCGCACACCATAAAGCTCAAGGATGCTTCGGCTCATGTCCTGAATCTGACTTAGGTCTTCATCGCCTAGATCGGCGCCCATAGAAGCCGCAGCCACCGTGGCTATCTTTTGGGATTTAGCTTTCGGCAGCCCCTCTTTCTCCAGGTTCTCAGCAGTGAAGTTTTCTCTTGTTCCCAGGTCGACCACGAGACGAGCATAAGTCTCATGCTTGTCAACCATCCTATCCAACTCCGGATAGTGAAGCCCAAACCACTCCCGTACCCGGCTCATAAAAACATTCAACGATTTATCCAAGTCATCGACTGTTTGGACTGCCTGAGCAACAAGAAAATCCAGCCTTTCAACGGTCGTCTTCACTTTCATCTTCGCGAGCTCGATTGAAACATTGTGAACCCGCGCACGAAGCTGCTCCGGCTTCTCCACAAACTCTAGGTCTAGGGCAAACTTTTCCAAGTTTTCGCGGAGCCTTTT
>CAYVVO010000204.1:0-1390 GCA_964455275.1 uncultured Candidatus Bathyarchaeia archaeon
AGAAAATTACATTCATAACCACATTTTTCCCAGAGTAAGCAAAGAACAAAGAGAGTATCTGGCGCAGTATTTCACGGAATTTTTGAACTCTGGATGGGAAGATAGCGGCGGCTCAGACCTCACGGATGATGGAAAATGGGATGGAACAAACGTTGATTCTGGATGCACACTAGAAGTTCAAGGCGCAGTTAAGTATGCTGGAGATTATGCCGCGCATGCCATAATCACTTCTGGAAATAGGCGGGCTTACATATACGCAGATTTCACAGCACAATCAACAGCATATGCTCGCGTTTACGTCAGGTTTGCAGCATTCCCCGCAAGCGGAGACTCTGTTACCTTCAACTTTCTTGCGGGCTCTGCGGGTTGGGTTCAGATGATGGAGGTCTACAATGACAGCGGAACTGTGAAGTGGAGACTCTACTATCACAATGGAACTTCACATACTGGCGGATTAACTGAAACTTTGGAAACCGACAATCCATCTCTTGACACGTGGTATTGTGTGGAACAGAAGTATGTCCAAGATGCGTCATCCGGAGAAGCTAGAGTCTACATAGACGGTGTAGAGAAGATAACGAAAACAGGGTTAGACACAAGCTCGGCGGGCAGTGTTAATCGCCTCTACTCAGCCCTTTTTTCGAGATCTAGCAACTTAAGTGGAAACGTGGAGGCGTATGTTGATTCATGTGTTGTCGCCGACACGTATATTGGACCGGAAACCGCGGAACAAACCTGCACAAAAACTTGGGCAACGGATGCGCTCTTCAAAAAGTTGGGCATAACAAAAACTCTGGGCGTAGACGCTGCCCTCCAGAAGCAAGACGTTCCGAAAACCTTTGGTCTGGACACCGCGTTTCAGAAAAGCCTCCTAACCCAAAACCAGGTAGATGTGCTCTTCAAGAGGTTTGACATCCCGAAAAGCTTTGCCGTGGATGCCCGTTTCGGCGCCCTGGTCACCCAGACCATAATGAGGCAGATAGATGTCCTGCTCAAGAAGCTGGATGAGACAAAAACCTTTGGCTTAGACGCCTATTTTGGAGCATCTGAGGCTCAAGCATACGCGAAAGCCTTCGGCTTAGACGTCGTATTCGCTTACAAGGTGAGGCTTCCGGAACTGTGGCTTGACGAAAACGGGAAAATGGTTCTGAACATTTCGAAACCTTACACGTGGGTGGGAACCTGAATATGAGTCGCCGCCGAGAAGAACAGGACATGCTGGACAAGGTTATCCTCGCTGCCCTCAAACGGGGTGATGTGCGGTGGACGGCGCTGGAGAAGAAGGTTTTGACTACCTGCCGCTCTTTGGCTACGAGAACAAGGTTTGACAATCGGCTGCGGTATTTGCTGAAGAAGGAGT
The DNA here is from genome assembly GCA_964455275.1 of uncultured Candidatus Bathyarchaeia archaeon. Lineage (GTDB taxonomy): Archaea > Thermoproteota > Bathyarchaeia > Bathyarchaeales > Bathyarchaeaceae > Bathyarchaeum. The sequence continues at coordinate 1,361 of CAYVVO010000204.1, forward strand.
ATATTATGCGGGTTAGCCGAGGCGTCTACA
>CAYVVO010000205.1:0-1742 GCA_964455275.1 uncultured Candidatus Bathyarchaeia archaeon
AAGTCGATAAGGGCATAATAACCGCGAAAGTCAAAATCAAAATAGAGGCGCCTGCTGTAATAAAGGCGATCATATCCAAAGAAGCGGTTGAAGAACTGGACGTGAAAGCTGGAGACACCATTGAAGCTGTAATCAAGGCAACTGAGGTAATGGTTGCAAAAGAAAAGTAGAACGATATCTGTTGTTGCGGTTTGTTGTTTTCTAGCGGAGCGGATACAAAAGCATCAACGCACTCCCCTCGAGGTTAACGAAAACGGTTTCCAGATTCCAGCGATAATGTTTTTACGCCTAAAGAGTATCTTTTATTGTCAGGAGAGGATTTGACGTGAAGGTTTTTAATGAGAAAGTTGGTTTTTCAACCAAGGGCGAGATAGATTTTATGGATTTAACAGGGAAAGTTCATGATGTTGTGCGTAAGTCTGGAATCAAAAATGGGTTGATTCATGTTTTTGCTCCACACGCAACTGGAGTACTCATATTAACCGAACACGAACCACGCCTAGACATGGACGTTAAAGATTTTCTGGAACAAATAATTCCTAAGCATAGCGGCTACAGGCACCCATCAAACGCCCACTCCCACCTCAGATCAATGCTTCTGCCCCCCGACAAAACCCTGCCCATCATGGACGGAGAGGCAATATTTGGCACCTGGCAGTCCCTCGTCTTCGTGGAAACCGACGTGTACCCCAGACAAAGAACAATCATCATGCAGGCCATCGGCGAATGAACTGGCATCTGTTTTGCTGTCTCACTTGGTGTGCACATCAGTTTCTGTTCTGCTCAGTCGCACTTTTCTTCTGCTTGAAAGCTATTTAGTTCAGAGATTCACGTTTAGTTTCGAAGCTTATATAGTGCCCAGAAATGCTAGAATTCCCTGTTTATTTTAAGTGCTGACAGCGCTGAAAACCGATTTTCTCGAAGGTTTTTCTTGTGAAAAAAGTGCTTTCGATCATTTGATGCCGCAAATTTTTGCCATTTTATTCCTCTTATAATTGATTCTGAAAAACTAAGTGCTCTAGAGCTATTACGGTTGTTTGTTGAATGAAACGAAATAGAACGAAACACGGCAACATTTACGTCTATACCGCAAATTTGGGATATATAATGGGCTACTTTGATATTTTATACCAACTTTCCAGCTTTTATTCACCTCGAATTAAACCAAAAAAAGTATGTAAGCAAACGAAAAACGCCGAAACACTCTGGCTTTAAGGTTGAGGCAAAAACCGGTGACTTGACAAAAAAATAGTGCTGAAAGCTGTTGCTAGCTATGTTCGGGTGTTGAGGTGACCAAAAGAAGCTTAACGTTGACATTCACCACGCTACACCGTCTCCTAGAGCACCAAATGCAACAAAATTTTCTACACCACTAAGCTAGGAATGTTTGATGGTCTAGTCTGAAGAATGGGTGTGTTTGGGATGAGGCAAAATATGTGATTGGCTTTTTTGTTGAAGATGGTTAATATTCAGGCGTTTTGTAATGAATCTTAAATAGGCGTAGCCACAAACAGAAATTGATGACACAAGAACAGGAGCAAAAAGACGTAACCCTACGTGATTTCGTTAGTGTCAATGATAAAATGTTAGTGGCAATGGGCGTTTTTGGTGGATTAACTTTGCTTTTTACAGCCATCGAAAACGGAGAAGTTTTCTATTTTATTTCACTATTCATATTTTTTGTGTCGGTTCGGGAACTTAACATAAGATTTCCTAGTTGGCGCGTGAACACGATTGAATTA
>CAYVVO010000206.1:0-6586 GCA_964455275.1 uncultured Candidatus Bathyarchaeia archaeon
GTTCGCCTTTTTCTGTTATTTCGTAAACTCTTTTCTTTGTGTCCCACTCGCCTTTAATCAAACCGTCTCGCTCTAGCGCGTATAGATGTGAATAAACTGTTCCTGAGCTGAGTAATACGCCGAATTTGTTGTGGATAAAACCTATTGTATCATAACCGCTCATGGTTCCGTTTCTGAGTTCGGCAAGCATTAGCAGATCCATTACCGATTTTGCGATTTGTTTCTCCATTTTCTTGACAGTTTCATTTTTCAATCTAGACAGAACAAAATCACCTCCAAACATTTTTTTCACAGTTTTTTAGTTGATTGTTTACAGCTTCATCGATGCATCTTTTAAGTGTAGAAAAAACTATCTCAGGCTTGCCATATTTCCCAACGAATCCGTTGGCACCTAATCTGAACGCTTTGAGAGCTGTTTCTTTATCTTCTGTTACAGTGAACACAATAAATGGAATCGTGTTACCGCTGTTTCGAAGCTCTTTCAGAAACTCGAAACCGTCTGTCACGGGCATCTGAATGTCACATATGATTACATCGTATTCTTTTTGAATCATTTTTTCCAAAGCCTCATCAGCAGAAGAAGCTAACTCGATATCATAAGTGCACTGCAGGTTTAGACATTTCTTCGCAGTTTCCAATAGTTGTGAATCGTCGTCAACAAAAAGAACCCGAATCTGTCCGGGAGTAATCAAATTCTGCACCGACATCTGAAACTGAATCTTTGTCTCGTTTAAGCACTAAGTATACAAGTGGAGCGAAATACGTCAAAAATATTAAATTGTAATACACTGTATTATATATTATCGAGGAGGTATTTTTTTACCAAACCAAAAAAGGAAAACAATTGGCTTCTCCTTTAGAATCGATGAAGAATGTCTCGGAATCTTGCGCGAAGAAGCCGAAAGACAAGGAGTCAGCGCCAACGCTTTGGTGAATAAAATTCTGCAAAACTACCGTCTCTACGGAAGATGGGTTGAACGCTTTGGCGTGATACAAATTGCACGTCCAACAATGTCTAGAATAATAAAGTGCTGCCCAGAAAATAATGTCATCGAAATCGCAAAAAAATCGGGTTCAACCGTCGCCAAAGACATTTTGGGAATAATGGGAATGGATCTGACCTACCCCAACATTGTAAACTTCGCCGAAAACTATCTGGGTAAAGCGAGTAACTGGTTCCAATATACTCAACAAAATAAAGGAAAAAAAGAGGTGATCCACTTGCACCATGAGCTGGGAAGAAACTGGAGTGTCTTCACAGCTAACCAAGTGGCTACAATGTTTGAGTCAATACTAAACAAACCAGCAAAAACAGAAATTTATGACAATTTCTCAACAGTAGAAATCACTATGTAACGAGAATTCAATCAATCCTCTTTTTTTTGCCAAAAACAGAAACCGTTACAAACACACAACAGACCAGCATATTTGGAGCCTAATAGATGTTCATTATTGAAAACAGCACTTTTCTGAAACCCACTCAAACATGCAGCTTCTGATGAGTAAGGTCAGCAAGCTAATAAGCCTTAGGAACAGCGCTGCGTCACACAGAGAAACAAGTTGAAGTTTTTTTGGGAGAATCATATTATATATGAATGTTCATATTCTGTTTCGGCGAGGTTAATGTCCACCTTTTCCTCCTCTGAGTTGGCTGAAATCGAGTCCAAACTGAAGGGCAAAACTCTTCAGATATACTGGTATCTGCTGAGGGACCCAAGTTCCAGCGTGGGAGTCCGTGAGGTTCAGCGCTCCTTGGGGCTTTCCAGTCCCAGCGTAGCCTCTCACCACTTGGACAAGCTGCTGTCGCTTGGTTTGGTGGAGAAGAGTGTAAGAGGAGAATATTCTGTGAATCAGGAAGTTAAGGTTGGTCTCCTAAAGTTTTTCAGCAGGATGGGACGGTTCCTTGTTCCCCGCCATCTTTTCTATGCTATTTGGCTCTCCACAATGTTTGCCATATACGTGGTTGTATACAATGTGATCTTGTACCAGCCTACCTATTCGATCCACAATATTGCAGCCCTCATTTTCGGGGTCGTAGCCAACGCTGTTTTGTGGCTTGAAACGGTGAGACTGTGGAAAGAAAAGCCATTCTAAGCCTGTTCTGTGGACTTTTTGTTGTCATGGTTGAGGGTTTAGTAAAATGAGGGCGGAACTGATAGCTCCATGTGGCATGGATTGCAACGTTTGCAGCGGCTACCTTGCCTTGAAACATGATGTTAAAGAGAAAGGACTGAAAATCCCATATTGTAAGGGTTGCCGACCCCGAGACAAAAAGTGTGCTTTTCTCAAGAAAAGATGCGAGTTGCTTCTGAACAAGAAGGTGGAGTTCTGTTATGAATGCGAAGAGTTTCCCTGTGAAAACTTGAAACACATCGACAAACGATACCGAACGCTTTTTCGCATGAGTTTGATTGATAATCTCAGGTTCATTAAGGAGCATGGTTTAGCCAAGTTTTTGGAGCGCCAAAAGAAGAAATGGCGATGCACTGATTGTGGCGAGGTAATCTGTTGCCATAATGGAATATGCTTTAGCTGTGGTTTGGAAAAACTGAAGAACAAGAAGAAAATTTACCGCTGGGACGACTAGCCGATTTCTGTTGTCAAACTCTGCCCATGGAGTAGCCTCTTTTTGTTGATTAAAACAAATATGACTACAATAAACAATAATGACGGAGCAATCCATGAAGAACACTCTGGAATAATGCCGCTTTCATCGCTCTTCAGCAACCAAAAATTGCCTCCCTCAACACCAAAAGAGTATGTGCCTCCAGCTATTGCGTACCCTCCATCAGAAGTTGCAATCATTGAGTTAGCCATGTCCTCATCTGCTCCTCCGTATGTTTGGTTCCACTCCATGTTTCCATACGCATCAGTTTTAATCAACCAAAAATCTCTGTCTCCGGCACCAAAAGATTTTGTGTACCCAGTTAAGGCGTATCCTCCATCAGATGTCTTCACTAAAGAGTGAGCAAAGTCTTCGTCTACTCCTCCGTATGTTTGGTTCCACTCCACATTTCCATAGCTGTCAGTTTTAATCAGCCAAAAATCATAGCCCCCAACACCAAAGGAGCTTGTGGAGCCTGCTATTGCGAATCCTCCATCAGACATCACAACCAGCGACCAAGCCCTATCACTGTCTGCTTCTGCATATGTCTGGTTCCACTCCATGTTTCCAGACGAATCAGTTTTAACTAACCAACAATCAGTCTTAACCGTCCGGGGATCAACACCCTCTGGAATTATTTTTTTGTCTCCAACTAATGCGTATCCTCCATCAGATGTCTCAACCAACGAGAGCGCAGAATCAGGGTCTTCTGTTCCGTATGTCTGGTTCCACTACATGTTCCCAAACGCGTCAGTCTTAACCAACCAAAAATCGGTGCCTCCTGCAATTGTTTGTGTGGAACCTACTATGGCATATCCTCCATCAGACGTCGCAATCAACGCGTTAGCAGAATCATAGTTTGCTCCTCCGTATGTTTGGTTCCACTCCACATTTCCATAGCTGTCAGTTTTAATCAGCCAAAAATCGCTATTGCCAGCACCAAAGGAACTTGTGGAGCCTGCTATTGCGTACCCTCCATCAGAAGTCGCAACAATTGAGAGACCAAAATCAAGATCTGCCCCTCCGTATGTCTTGTTCCACTCTATGTATCCAAGCCCATCGGTTTTCACCAACAAGAAATCGTACTCAATAGCACCAAAGGACTCCGTATAGCCAATTATTGCGTATCCTCCATCAGAAGTCTCAACCAACGAAGAAGCCACATCATTTCTTGTTCCTCCATATGTTTCATACCACATCACCGAATCAGCTTCAACAGAAACAACTAAACTAGAAATTAGCAAAACCAAAAGAACCATGCTTGAGAGAAACAGCTTTCTGCGCAACAACGTCTCACCATGAATACCTTTCAAACGTTTAAGTAAAAGCTTTTTCGCCAATCCTTTTTGCGATCTAATCGCCCAGCTTTCTACGTACTCTAAAAACTTTGGGTTGGTTAAATAAAACGTAGCCTTCTTATGCCAAAAATCGTTGTTAGAAAAGCTGTTCTAAACTGTGGACTTAAAAGCATGCCAAATCTAATGTAAAGATGGAAAAGAACAATGAACAGGATCCTAGCATACACGGTGATTGCCATATTGCTTGGCACAGTCACAATGGTTGTTCCCTTAGCGCTACTTGGAGCCGGTAACTCCACCCTAAATACGGTTCCCGAGGCGGCGGAACCAAGCAACCAAGATAGAGCATTTGATAGCCAAACGCTGGAAGGCGGAAATTTTTCAACCGACAGTTGGACAGAACCTGAGGCACCCTCTGAGTCTTCATCCCAAGAATACGTAATGACCGCGAAGACAGCGGAGAATCCTTCAGATTTGTCCCCGATTGGACTTATGACCATACCCAGTTTTCTTGTGGCACTGGGGGTTTTTGTTTACCTCAGGAAACGGATGAGTTAGTGTTCTATTTTTGGTACAGCATGTTCTAAAGCGTAGCATTAAGTGCCCAATAGACGTAGTCATTAAACAAAAACATGAAATAAAGGTGAAAATATGAACAACACAAAAATGTTTATCGTTTCTTTCCTAGCAACAATTCTGATTATCTCTTCAGTACCATTATATCTCTGCCTAAACACCCCTGAAAGCTCAAACCAGATTGCACTGAACAAGTTCTCCTCCTATGATGAGTTGAAAACTTTTCTCGAAACAGACCATCCATTACCAAGCAACTATTGGGTTACCGGCGGAGAGCGGGGGTTAGAAACCCTTGATTCACAAGCCACTGTTCCCGCAGCCGCTGAAAATGCAGACACCGATTACTCGAAGACGAACATCCAAGTTGAGGGCGTAGACGAAGCAGACATCGTGAAGACTGACGGCGAATACATCTACATTGTTTCAGGCGGCAACATAACCATCGTGAAGGCGTATCCACCTGAAGAAGGCAGAGTTCTCTCAAAAATCAGCTTAACCGGCGGCATAGCTGGAATATTCATCAATGGGGACAAGTTAGCCGTCTTCGAGACTGAATACGGAGTCTACCCACTTTATGACTATGAAGTAGTATATGATTCATCCAGCAGTTCTGAAGAAGTAAATGAACCCACAAGAGACGGTGAAACATCCACTGGTTCTTCACAAACAAACGGAAGCGCACCAGACGATGAAACCAGAACTTCACCAGGTATTCCTGAACCCAGAAACGGAAGCACACCAGAAGAACCGCCCAAAGTTCCTGAGCCCATAGTATACGAGCCGCCTACAACCTCCATCAAAGTGTATGACATTTCAGACAGAGCAAACCCTGTGTTGGCGAGAAACTTTTCTGTTGACGGCAACTATCTCAGTTCAAGGATGATCGGAGACTACGTCTACGTTGTTGCAACCCAGTGGGCAGTCTTTATAGAGACGGATGTTTTCCTGCCCAGAGTTCATTCAGACAATGAAACAGAGGTGATAGCCGCCGACGACATCTACTACTACAACTCCTCAGACAGTTCCTACAGCTTCACCAGCATCGTTGCCCTGAACATACAGAACGACGCCCAGGAACCAACCTGCGAAACAATACTGCTGGGAGGCACCAGCACCATATACGTTTCACAGGGCAACATCTACCTGACCTTCCCCAACTACACATGGCAAGAAAACGAAACAATGAAAACAGCTGTCCAACGAATCAAGATAGACAAACAAACCATAACCTTTGCAGCACAAGGCGAAGTCCCCGGCTACATTCTCAACCAGTTCTCCATGGATGAACACAGCGGCTACTTCAGAATAGCAACAACAACCAACAACTATAACTGGAGAACATTCGGTGAAGAAGAGACCTCCAAGAACAACGTTTACGTTCTCGACATGAACCTCAACATTGTCGGCGAACTGGAGGACCTTGCTCCGGGAGAACAGATTTACTCGGCAAGATTCATGGGAGACCGACTATACCTCGTAACCTTCAGGAACATCGACCCACTCTTCGTAATAGACCTAACAGAACCCACCGCACCAACAGTTCTCGGATCACTTAAAGTAACTGGCTACTCGGGCTACCTTCACCCCTACGACGAAACCCACATTATCGGGATAGGCAAAGAAACCGAGTACGAAGCAGAAATGGACTTCTCATGGTATCAGGGAGTGAAAATATCCCTCTTCGACGTAAGCGATGTCTCGAATCCAGTGGAAGTAGCCAAGTACGAAATAGGCGACAGAGGAACAGACTCTCCAGTTCTATACGATCACAAGGCTCTGCTGTTCGATAAGGAGAAGAACCTTCTGGTGATACCCGTCAGGGAAGCAAAGATAGACCCAAGCCAATACGATGGAGAGATTGCTGACTGGGCATACGGAGAATTTGTGTGGCAGGGCGCCTACGTCTTCGACATATCCCTGGATGGAATTGAACTGAGCGGCGGAATCACCCACATGGAAGACAACGCTGATCTGCTGAAAAGAGGTTACTACTTCGGCTCCTATTACACGGTGCAGAGAACACTCTACATAGACAACGTGCTCTACACAATATCCAGCATGAAAGTGAAGATGAACAACCTAGAAACCCTGGCGGAAATCAACGAGG
>CAYVVO010000207.1:0-1160 GCA_964455275.1 uncultured Candidatus Bathyarchaeia archaeon
TATATTCACATATCTATTCTAGATTGTTCGGGAGCCTTCTGATGAAAGCAAAAAAATCCTTTGATAATCTGCTGAAACAACAGGGATACTCTGAGAAGGCCATCGAGAAACTCTGGAAATGGTATGACTACTCAGAGAAAAAGGGAGTCGCCAGTTACTAATCAAGCCCTCAAACTCGTTTTGTTCTGGGACAGCCGTTTTATGTTTGCCATATTTTTGCCCCAGTTCCAGTTCGTTGAAATGTTTCTAGGCAACCGATAAAAGCTGGAAAACCGTCCTTTCATTAGGACTGGAGCTAAAACGAGTATGCCTGTTCTGCTGTGCAGCCAATGTTTGTCCAATTTCCCGCCTTATCCCCCCAAACATAGGTGCGAAAAGTGTGGAAGCCTCCTCGACTACAGTTACGATTTTGAGCAGCTGAAGGATGCTGTTCTCCCTGCGCCCTTAACGTTTTGGAAATTCAAGCCCTACTTGCCCGAAGTCAGAAAGGTGGTGACCTTGGGTGAAGGGGGGACACCGCTGCATAAGGCTGAGCGGCTAGCCAAAGAAATGGGGCTAAAGGAGCTGTATCTGAAGGATGAGACCCGCAATCCAACAAACTCCTTCAGGGACAGGTGCGCAGCTTTGATGGTTTCAAACGCTCTGGACCTTGGGTATGATTCCGTGATTTGTGCCTCTAACGGTAACATGGGAGCCTCTATGGCTGCTTACTGCGCCAAATCTGGGTTAGCCTGCCACGTTATTGTTCCGAAGATGGTTGATGTGGGTAAATTGGCGCAGATGATGATTTATGACGCGGTGATTGATGAGCATGGGGAGACCGTTGACGAATCTATTGTTCGAGCGGAGTCGTTGGCGAAGGAGACCGGCTGGTACCAAGCCACCGCGGAATTTAATCCCCTAACTGTTGAAGCGGAGAAGACAATCAGTTTTGAGGTTGTGGAGCAGTTCGGCGTCCCTGACTGCTTTGTTGTTTCTATGGGAAGCGGGGGAACAATCTATTCCTTGTGGAAAGGCTTCAAGGAGCTTCAAGCCCTACAAAAGATCGACAGGATTCCAAGGATGATCGGGGTTCAGGCTAGCGGATGCGCACCCATAGTTGAAGCCCTTGAAAAGAACGAGTCAGCTCCAGTTGATGTTTCTGAGCCATACACGCATGC
>CAYVVO010000208.1:0-4956 GCA_964455275.1 uncultured Candidatus Bathyarchaeia archaeon
CCAATAAGTGTACCAAAACCACCTGAATTGAGTGTTGAATGTGAATCTGGCTCTATTGAGGAATTCAAAGCTGAGAAAATCTTAAAGACTTTAAATGAAATTGGAGTAGATAGTAAAGTAGCAAATGAAATTATTAATAGGATTCAATACAAACTCTATAAAATTGATCCTCCTGTTACAAAAGCTAACATAAAGAAAGTAACTATTAGAGAATTGGAAAAAGAAAATCCTAATGCTGCAAATATGCTTAAGAAACGTAAAATATGGAAGTAGAAGTGTGTTTTTCTTTCCAATTTTTTATTTCAGAAAACTAGAGTCATAAGTGGGTTTGGGGCTAAAATTTAACCCTTGAAAAATAGGAGATTTTTGTGGAGCCATCTCCAGCCAACTACAGAATCCTAGAAATCTGAGTATTATAGAAGAAACACGCAGTCACTTTTCCCTCAGGCTGGTTCAGGAGCCAACACCGGTGGATAGGCGTCAGAGGGGAATTCTACATGCAGCAAATACAAGAGACCCAAGATTGTGGTGTGCCAACGCCTACCAGACCCCCACCCGCCGTCGACGTCTTGGCTTGCTATCACTCGTTCGAGAAAGGAATCGTCGATTAACTCACTCTGTCCCGCCAAACAGAGAAACGCTGCGGCTTCTAGCTCCAAGTCGGTTACAACAGGGTCAGTATTGATCAGTGCAGCATTTGCATGGTACATGTCTTTTATGAAACCGTCTGGAAGTTCTAGTTCACAGCCGTTTTCCTGAATCCAGATCCAAGCGAGGAGCACATGCGTCAGCTGGTAACCTCCCCTGCTTACCCCCTCTTCGAGAACCGTCGAGTAGTCAGAGGCTAAATTCAATCGATCGCAATAGAGTGCAGGAAGGGTAATGAGGTCTAGATCGAATCTCGCTCTCTTCAAATCGTCTGTACATATCGGATTGTTGTAATCGGCGATGCGGCGAAACAGACGCACCTCAGACGGCTTGCCTGAATACAAATATAGTTGGTCGAATCGCTGCAAAGCGTTAGCGAACTTCTCTATTCCGAAGCGCCGATACATCACATCAAGCCACAGCATGGCCTCTGGCTCTTGTGACTGCTCAAAGAATTTGATCGCGTTTACTACCGAGATTGAATAATTTGTTTGGATGGGAGAGGTTACCTGTGTTGGCTCGGGCTCGGTTGGCTCAGGTTCAGGCGTTTGCTTAGTCTCAGGTTGTGTTGGTTCAGTTTCAGTTGGTTCGGCTTTGGTTGGTTCAGGTTCCGTTGTTTCGGGTTTTTGCGGTTCAGTCTCAGTTTGTGTTGGCTCTAAACTATACACTATTTCTTCATTGTGACCTCGATTGTCTCCATTAAAATTTGAGAATCCCCACAAAATCGTCGAAAACGCGAGAATTGAAACGAGAATTCCCAGTACGAACTTCCTTCGCATCATACACTCAATTTTGTAGTGCCCTCCAAACGCTTTAAAAACTTGTGGTGCACGCATATATCGAATTTTTGAATATTTCTGTGCCCGCAGTAAAGAGTATATTTCCTCTAGATATTCAAAGAAGTTGGGAATTCCAATGTCGGCACAAAGGCTTTCAAACAAAGAGTTTCAGACGTTTTTACATGCGCTACTTGAGAATGACAGCCTGAAAGTGAAATACCAAAATCCTACCTCTTGGAGAGGCTACTGAATCCTAAAATGAAATCTCCACGCTAATTCTAACTAAACCTGATTTCCCAAAAATGAGAAGGCACCGGCGGTTCCATCCAATTGCAGATTCCGCGAAATCTATAATGTTCCTGAATACCCAAATTTCTGGTGCTAATCAGCAACGAAGCAACTCTGTTTGTACAAGTTACTGTCCTGTAGATGTCATGAAACGGTCTAGTCTGTCGAATGTTTTTTCAAGGGTTTCTATGGGTGGCAAGAACACTCCCCTGAAGTGTCCGGAACCGTAGGCTGACCCGAATCCTGAGCCGTGAACAAAGACGAGTCCCGTGTTCTCCAGTAGATCACGAACAAAAGCCATGTCGTTTACCCATCTTGAGCCAATTCCGTCAACTTTAGGGAAGAAATAGAAGGCGCCCTTAGGTTCAGCGCAGCTTATTCCATCGATCTCGTTAAGCCGCTTATGCGAGTAGTCTCTTCTTTCCCGCAGTTTCTCCACCATGCTAGATATGTAATCTTGTGGTCCCCTCAAGGCTTCCACAGCTGCTTTCTGAACAGGCGTGTTAGCGGAAAGCCGTATCCTAGCCTCTTTTGTAACGTGCTCCCGCAGTTCCTCCAATGTTTTTTTGTCTTGTCCGATGAAGTAAACATAACCCAGCCTCCATCCTGTCATCAAATAGACTTTTGAGAATCCATTAAGTCCGATAACAGGCACGTCCTTGGCTACTTTAGCTGTGTTCACAGGCTCGTCGTATGCGATCTGGTCATAAATTTCATCTGATATCACAGGGATGTTATGTTCTCCTGCCAGATCGGTCATTGCCTTGACAACCTTTTTGTCGTAGAGGGCTCCGCAGGGGTTGTTAGGGTTTATAATCACTATTGCCCTTGTTGAATCATTTACTTTAGATCGAACATCATCCAGATCAGGCTGCCACCCGTTCTCTTCCGAAGTCCTGTACTGAACAGCTTTACCCCCAAAGAACCCTGTATACGAAATGTAAGGTGGATAAGCGGGTCCCGGCACCAATATCTCTGTCCCATTGTCAACTAGGGCACCCAGAACCATCTGAATCCCCTCAGAAACCCCCACAGAAACCACGACATTCTCGGGCAAAACGTTGATGCCGCCAATCCGCTTCTCCTTTTCGCAGATTGCCTCTCTCAGTTCAGGAAGTCCCTCTGAAGGAGAATACTCGTTGAAGCCCTCCTTCACTGCCTGAATCAACGCCTCTTTTATGTTTTCAGGGGTTTCGAAGTCAAACAGCAGCGGGTCTCCAATGTTAAGGTATATTACGTCTTTTCCTTTCTTTTCCAGTTGCTTAGCGTGCCCTACAACATCGCGGATAGCATACTCGAGATTCTGCACTCTTTTTGTGACAGTCAACGTTTATGACCACAACAGGATTGCTGTTCTTCCATAAAATCCTTTCACTTCTATTTACTGCCCAGTCATGGCGATAAAGATGGTGAACCACAAATTTACCCATTTTTCTATACTGTGAAGGCGTCTCCTGTCTTTGGCGCTACAGCTTCAAGTCCAACTTCCGTTTTTATCCATTCAGCAAACATCTCACAGTTCGCTGGCTCTCCATGCACCACATAAACGGTTGGATTTCCTTTCAGGTCCTTGACTGCATCTTTGAGCTCTTTGGCTCCGCTGTGAGATGAAAAATCGAAACGCTTCACCTGAGCCTTCACATTCTGCACTTTCCCGTCAATGACACATTTTCCCTCGTCAAGCAACTCCCGTCCTGGGGTTCCAGGAATCTGGTAACCTACAAGGAAAACGCCGTTCTTGCTCTTTTTTCCAACCTTCTGGATGTAAAATGCAGCTGGTCCTCCCTTCAGCATCCCTGCCGGAGAAATTATTGCCCCCGGCTTCTTGGCTATTTTTCTGCGGTCCTTCCATCCCTCCACCCAAGCCGCGGAGTGAAGGGCTTTCTCGAACAGTTCAGGGTCTCGCATATAGGATGAGTGGTTCATCATTATGCGGTTAGCCTCACGTGCCATACCATCCATGGCTACGGGATACTCGAAATGGTTGGCGGCTAAGACGCATGCTATTTCTTGTGAGCGTCCTACGCTGAATGCTGGGATCAGGGCGGTTCCTCCGTTTCCCACGACTCCGTTGACGTGTTCCATGAACTCTTTTTCTATCTCTTTTCTGTCGGGATGAACCTCGCTGGCGTAGGTGCTCTCTATGATTATGGCGTCAAGTTCTCCGTAGTCTCTGTCCGCGCCAGAGAGAAGCTGTGTGTCAGTAGAGTTATAGTCGCCCGTGTAAACCATTCTTTTTCCATCAGCCTCTACCAAAACTTGAGCGCCTCCAGGCAGATGCCCAGAATTCAAAAGCTGAAATTTCATGTCTCCAATGGGCTGTTCTTTTCTGAAGTCAAGGTGGACGCTGCTTCTCATCATGGTTTGCAGCTCCAGGTACTCGAAAGTGAGATAGTAGCCTGACAGGCGTATGAAGTCAGAGATCAGTGGCTTGGCCAGATCAAATGTTAGCTGTGTTCCATACACGGGTTTCTTCTCTTGAATGTGAAAGAGGGGGATACCGCCTGAATGGTCTAGGTGGCTGTGAGTTAGAACGATGGCGTCTACCTCTTTGGGTGGAATGTGCATGGGAAAACCGGGTTCAGCGTCTAGCATAACTCCGTAGTCAAGGAGCAACTGATTTTTTTCGGATTTAACTGTAATCGCTGCGCGCCCAACTTCTCTTGCACTTCCAAGAAATCTGATTTTCATCGGGATTTTTTTCATCCTCCGTTATGTACTGTTAATTGGAATATTAACTGATTTACTGATAGGGTATCATTTAAACAGTAACCTTTTCAGGGAATTTTATTGCTATTATCGCCTTTCTGAGGGAACGCTAAAACCTGTTTTAGGGCGACATCACTGCTTCCCGGGTTACAGATGCAAGGTGTTCTATAGTGTTTTTTGCCCACGGGTCTGTTTCTCGCAATGTTGTGAAGGGAACTTGCTTCTTTTTACAAGCCCGCCTACAGGCTGCCGCAATCTTTCCCCTCCAAACTGTTGGGTCTCGAAGAAGGATAACATGGTCATAGTTTGTGTTGGTGATGTAGTTTGCCGCCTGTTTCGCCACGTACATTACTGTTTCAGCGTCAAAGGGAGAGGCAATTTCATTCTGTGACAGCGGATAAACGTCATCGAGTTCAGTGGGTACTACCCCAAAGGGAGCCGCATAAGTGCAAACGTGAACCAAATCAGCTGTGTCGCCTAAACTCTGCTGCATCTCCTTCCTGACCATTTCATGCTCTTTTGAATTGTGGAA
>CAYVVO010000209.1:0-2095 GCA_964455275.1 uncultured Candidatus Bathyarchaeia archaeon
TCCAAGGCTGCTAAACCCAAGGCAGGAAGCCTCCCAAGATGAGTATTCGAGGTAGTCAATGGAAAGACCGCCTGTTGCACCTTCTTAATCGCCTTTTTCATCCTCTCATCTTCACAATTCGCGAGGATAACCCCGCCTTGAGGTCCTGGAAAAGTTTTGTGGGTCGACGCAGTTATGAAATCTACTCCTTCTCCAAAAGGGTCCTGAAATTCTCCGCCGGCAATCAAGCCCAGCACATGAGCGGCATCATAAACAACGTAGGCTCCCGTTTCTTTAGCGACCTTTGCCAACTTTTTAACGGGATGAGGAAACTGGAAGACGCTGCCTCCGAAAGTCACTATGCCAGGTCTAGTTCCGTCAATTATAGTCGCAGACTTTTCCGAGTCAATGTTCAATTCGTCTATATTGTAAGCATGATTGACAGTTTCCAACCCCAAGACTCTGCCGGCTAGACCAGAATAGTCATGGGTGATGTGAGCTCCAGCGCTGAGGGGCAAAACCACCATTCGGTTATTTTTTGTCGCCGACGAGATGCCTTTAAAGGTGGCAAGGTTCGCGTGGGTGCCTGAAACGAGCCTCACGTCAGCCCAGTTGCAGCCGAACAGGTCTTTCATCAGGTCTGTTGCGTAATTCTCGATTTGGGTCATGTATTTCTGTCCTTGATAGTGCCGTGCTTTAACGTGTCCCTTAAGGTCGTTCTCTCCTTCAGCGTATCTGGACTCCAAGTCCTTTGATAAGCACATCATCTGCTCTACTGCTGGAGATTTGAGTCCCTCGCTTGCAATCAGATTTATGCACTCTTCTCCTCTGTATCGTTCATGGGCTTCGCTGGCATCAATTAACCCAAGAGCCGACTTCAAAAATTTATCTTCCACCATAGTCTTCCTCCCAGAATCTTTAGGGCGTTCCGTTGGTTTCTGAGAATTACGTCACTTATTTATATTTCTTTACACGAAACTGTGTCAACTGTTTGTAACTTCGAAAGACTTCTTTTTACGTTTTTCTATAAAACTAGATATATCGGCAGTTAATATTTTGACTTCACAAAGCTTTTCTATATTTTTAATATTAATTTAAACGGGGTAAGCAATGAGTAAAAGGAAACTTCACTATGGAGTACGTCTGACCTCGGACCAGTTGAAGTACTTGAAGACTGTTGGTAAGCCTTCCGAGTGGATACGGGAAGCAGTAGATGAAAAGAAGAGACGCGAAGAAAAGAGCATCAGATCAAAATAAACAATGCTGAAAAACGCAAATCAGCACAGAGAATTTGATGTTCGATCCTACGAACAGCCAAACTGAACCAAAATAAACAAGACTCAGCCACAAGTTCTACACGCTTTTCATTCACAGACATTATTCTTGTAACATAATTGCCCAAATGTGTTTGAAATTTCTAAACTCACACACAACAAACAAATTCTCAAGAAACAATCAGTAGTGAAAGCCAAAAGATTTCTGTCGGAAAAATTCTTTTTGAAAAAGATTTTCCTCAAGAAAGTGTCGGATTCATTAAAGATAGCAGTTTTTAGTCCGACATATTTTTATAGACGGTCAGCGAAATGCTCTCATTGAGAGTGGTATCATGTCGGGATATGACGGCAAAAAACCGGAAACGAAAGAGGAATTCATCAAGTTGCTAACGACAGCAAAGAAAGAGGAAAGGAAAACACGGAGGTCTCGGGGGAGCAGGTCGACAAAACCGACGATTAAGGGTACAGCAGAGGTGTTGGGGATTCACCGTGACACTCTGTATCAGTGGATGAGAGAGTTTGATGTTGACTTTTCGGATGCAGATGAGAGGAAACCAGTTTTTGAAGAGGCTATGAAGCGCAGAGAACACACTTATCTGATTGGCGAGGCTTTGATGGGTGAGGGAACAGAAGTTGCCCATGTGGATTTGCTGATTGGAGACAAAGAAGGCCCTATTGGGCAAGCTTTTGCCAACGGCTTGTCAAACCTGTCTGCTGGTCACACTCCGCTTCTGGCAGTTATCAGACCGAATCTTCCACCTAAACCGCACACTCTTCTTGTGCCAAAAGTCACTGTGAAAAACATGGAGCAGACAGGAAAAATTTTTGGTCCTGCTCAGGCA
>CAYVVO010000210.1:0-6752 GCA_964455275.1 uncultured Candidatus Bathyarchaeia archaeon
CCCAGCTTCTTGTGTCCACTTGAAGGCATTAAAAGTCTGGTTTGTGGAGATTCCTTTTTTCATGGCATCTCTAACCTTCTGTGACCCCGCCTCGACACCATACCACACGGCGATACATCCGGCATCCTTCATTTTCTGAAGCAAATCCTTTGTAACCATGTCAACACGGGTTTCGCAATCCCACTTTATCTTTAAGCCTCGCCTCAGGATTTCGTTACATATTTCCTTGGTTCTGGTTTGGTTCACAGTGAATGTGTCGTCATAGAAGGTGTATTGCTTCTCACCGTATTTTCTATAGAGGAACTCGAGTTCGTCCACAACTTTTTTTGGGCTTCGCATTCGGTATTTTCGCCCAAACATCCTTACGGCTGTGCAGAACTCGCAAAAAAATGTACAGCCTCGGCTCGTCATCACCGGAAATATGATGTTTCCGTATTTGTTGAATTGCTTAAGAGGGAAAAGATGAAACGCTGGATATGGCAAGCTGTCAAGGTCTTCTATGTAGGGACGATCCTCAGTCTTCACGGTTTTTCCGTCTTTCCTGTAGGTTATGCCCAGCACGTCACCGAAGCTTTCGCCTGCCTCAAGCCTCTGCATCATCTCCAGAAACGTGATTTCGCCCTCCTTCCGCACCACAACATCCAGTTGCGGGCACTCCTGCAGCGCCTCCTCATCCCAGAATGTAACGTGGGAGCCTCCGATAACGGTTAAGCAGTTGGGTAAAGCTTTCTTTGCTACTTTGATTATTTCGAGGGCGGGTTTGTAGGTGAGGGTGGTGGAGGTTAATCCAACTATGTCGGGTTGACGTTTGCGAAGTTCGTTTTCCACCTCGTTTAATGTGCGGTTGAGAGCTTGACAGTCGATGACGTTGACGTCGTATCCGTTTTTCTCTAGGACGGCTGCAAGGTATCCGATGCCCAGAGGGATGAACGGTGGGTGTCGATGAGACCCTGTTGGGTAAGGTGGATTCACAAAAGTAACTTGCATAATTTCACCTTGAACCTTTTCGGTTAAATTAGACAAAGAGGGCTATTAATAAGGTTAGTGTGGACAGGTTCTGTTGACTATTAAGCACAGTTGCCGATTTTGGTTGCGGTTTCTGCTGAGACCTCGCGATTTGGAGAGAGTGAAAAAAGAAAATTCTTGCGTGTATGCCCATGTGGAGACTAGGCAGGCTCTCTCTTCAGTTCTTCTCCTAGCTTCCGCTAACTTTCAGGTTCTATTTAAAAAAAATAAAAGGGGGGAATTTGGTTTATTTTTGTTTCCTGAGTGCCATGTAGGCTATTAAGCCTATGACCACGCCAACGGCTACGATTATCAGTATGACCAAGTCTATTGTCAGGTATGCTGGAAGTTTGTTTACAGTTTCTTGCGCTGTTTCTGAAGCTGTTGGATACGCTGGAAGCTTGCCCACCGTTGTATCAGCAATCTCTTCTGCACTAGGAGCCTCTGCTGCTGCTGGATCCACTTTTACGTAAGTTGTTGCGCTAGAACGCCAGTATCCTTCGGATCCTTCGAAGGTGGCTGTGATCGTGTATATGCCTTCCAGGTCAAGGTCAATATCTAAGACATAGTTGCCGTATTCATCGGTTTTAACTCTGTCCCAATATCGGTATTCGCCGCCCGGAGCATATCCGTCTATCTTCACAGTAACACCTTCAAAGTCTTCTGGGCATTTCTGTTGCATGTAAACGTATTCCATCCAAGCAGTCATGCTTTCATCAGATGCTACGGGAATTCCATTCGGGAAGCGTTCAACCACTCCCTCTTGCTCAGCGCCTGGAGAAATATCCATCACCGTGCCTTTTACCAGTGTACTGCTTCCCATTGAAATAACGTCATCTTGGACTGAAACTTTGGTTTCGGTTGGTCCCTTGCCGAAGCTGTACATCTTCATGTCGAAGCTGTTCCATATTAGCATGTGACCGTCTGCGATAGCAGGGGGAACTCGCCCGCTGTAACTCAATATATTCCATATCATTTCTCCGCTAGTTGCGTTTAGGCAAAGTGTCCGTGCTGGATGTAGTGGTGGATTATACATGGTGCCCTCTGAGAGGTATATCTTTCCGTCAGCGATGGCATCATTGTACCAGAGAGGATATATTCCATAAGGAGTGTCGTACCCAGCGGCTCCACGAGTGAAATTCCATTCGATTGTTCCTGTTGTTAGATTGATAGCATTCACGTAGCCGCCAATGTCCCAAATATAGCATAGACCGTAAGCGACGTCACCGGATCGTGAAATAGTGCTCCAACCGTTTCCTACAAGCTTAGTTGGACCCCATAATTGTTTTCCGTTCGTGAGGGAGAAGCCATATGCTTCATTCTTATCTTTGTTGTGTATTACGTAGACGCCGTCTCCTGCCGCTACATTACTAATATCTTCCAATGCTGGTAATGTTTGGTTTATTGGTCCCCAGAGGCGCTCGCCGGTTTTTGCGTTGTAGCCTGCTGCGATCTGATAGCCGTAATTGAGTGAAATCCACATGCCAGGAGTGGGTCGCTGAATGACACATAATATGTCAGGAGTTACTACACTAAGGCTGAGGCTTATAGGAACGCCATTGAGTTCGGTTGGAAGTGGCACAGACCACTGTATTCCATCAGCCCAAGCATAGCTGCCACTTACGCCGTAAGTTATATCATAACCGGTACCAGTACCTCCCGTTAATTTGGATGAGTTCCACATAATGAGATTGCTACCAGAACTATAGTAGCCTAGTAGTGATCCCGGCATATTAGGTCCATCAGATACAATAAAGCTTGGACTTTGTGCGCCAGTAATTTCTGCTAGATATGCTCCCGTAAATGCATCATATATGGTAAGATCGCCTCCGCCGCCGAAAAATCCTCCTCCTGTGGTGCCATATATGTGTGCCCAAGAGCCGTACTCCTGCATTGAGTGATATTGTACTGCTTGTACCATCCTAATTGATTCTGAGCCCGATTCGCCCGCTGATCTGCTCCACAGTACTTCTCCTGTGCGAATGTCCACGGCTTCCCAACTCATCTTTGTACCACCTGGACCAGCCAACTTTGTGTAGTAGATTATTCCGTTAAGGATTACTGGCTCGAAAAAGTTTTTGGTTATCGTTGTAGACATGTACTGGTGTTCTTGATCGCCGGGAATGGGTAATCCTGGTTGACCTCCGATATGAGTCGATTTTGACCACACTATGTGAGCAGTTTCTGGCGCTTCACTATATGGATTGAAGTTTCCCATGGAATCGTATCCACCAGTGGTGCAAAATGCAGGTACGCCTAGTCCATACCAGTTGCCGCCAAGCCCAGCCCAAGCCCAGTTAGTTGCGTATATTGGACGGGTCCAGTATTCCTCTGGAAGTCCTGGAGAAGCATATATCCATTCTACCTGTTCTTCCTGTACAGTAACCGTCACTACTTCGCTTTCACTGGCTGAATACCAAAAGTCATAGGTGGTTGCGCTACCAAACATTGGAGTTACCGTTGCCTCTATGTGTTGTCTAGGGTAGAATGCTTGGAAGGTGTATTCACCCATTTGGTTGGGAGTCCAAGTAGACCAGGTGCCTCCGGTAGGATCGCCTGTTAATGGTCCGAAGGTGTACGTAGTTCCATCGGGTTTTGTCATTTTTATTGTTATACCTTCGTACCTGATACCGCCACCGCCTACTTCCGCTGTAACTGCAGGTTTAGTCATAAACGCGTTAATGAATAGGGTTTGATCTTTGCCTACAGGATTAGGTGCAACACTGAGCTGGATAAATGTAGGGATCTCATCGGGTATTTGGGCTCCGGCGGGTATAACTACCATCAATGCGGTCATGGTTACTATTAGAACAAAAGCAAGTATTGCTTGATTTTTTTTCTTTTTAAGTTCCATTGTTTTAACCTCTTTTTTCATTTTTTATTTTGACGGCATTCAATTCTAATAGAACTGGTATTTAAAACTTGGTAAATCCAGTGCAACAAGTTTTTTGTTGTGACTAAGAGTCTGTTTAAAAAAAATAAAGGGGGGGAATTTGGTTTATTTTTGTTTTCTGAGTGTCATGTAGGCTATTAAGCCTATGACCACGCCAACGGCTGCGATTATCAGTATGACAAAGTCTATTGTCAGGTATGCTGGCAGTTTGTTTACAGTTTCTTGCGCTATTTCTGAAGCTGCTGGATACGCTGGAAGCTTGCTTACTGTAGTATCACCAATCTCGGCTGCGGTAGGAATATGTTCTTTTTGTTCACCAACCACTATTGTAGTTACTGCGCATGAACCATAGTAGCCTTCGGATCCCTCGAAAGTAGCTAGGACTTTGAATGTGCCTTCTTTGTCAGGGTAGAATACGTAGCTGAATGTACCGGTCGCGTCTGTTTTTGTTCGGTCCAGGTCGAGTATGTGGCCGGTTGAATTCACCAAGTTGAATACCACTTCAACGCCGGTTGCGTTTTCTGGCATTTCGAACTGTTTGTATACGTATAGCATCCATTCGCTCATGTCCGCGTCAGATATGGCTGGAACTCCACTCGGGAATCTCAGTTGCACATCAAGGTCTTTTGTGCCCGGAGATGCATCCATCACTGTGCCTTCTAGTACTAGGCTGCTTCCTCTTGCTACGACTTTTGGTGAAGCTGTTAATGTTGTGGCGCTTGCTCCTTTACCTATGGCGTATACGCGCTGGTCGTATGTGTCCATTGTTGCTATTATGCTGTCGCCGATGATTCCACGTCCTCCCCAGCGGGTTTGGCGGAAGGCGCCGTTGATTCTAAATATTTCCGTTCCGTCTGTGGCGTTAAGGCAAATGAATGGCCCACCACGTGGTCTGGGGTCAATAGGAGAGTGTTCTAGGTGAGCTACGTAGATTTTGCCGTCAGTAACGAACAGCGGTTTAAGCCACCAGGTATTGCCGAATAAGTATTCAGAGTAGGGGTCAGTTGCTTCGTATCTCCATGCGAGGTCTCCGGTTTGAATGTCGTAAGCGTATACTACTCCGCTCAAGCTCGCGCAGTAGAATTTGCCGTAAGCGATGGCTCTAGCGTCGGCGGGCGTGTCATCAAATGCGTCCTGATAGCCCTGGCTTGGGGTTGACCACATGAATGATCCGTCGTTGAGACTGAAGGCGTAATGTTCTCTGACGTCTTTTATCCAAAGAATTCCAACGCGGTCTTCTTGGCTCCAAACTTGCCAACCGCTTTGGAAGCCGCTTACGGATAGTTGCATGTCAGCCCAATAAGAGGGTGGTGTCCAAGTTTCAGTGAACAGTGTTCGTCCTATTGCGCCATCTGACGCGTTTACGTTTATGCCCCACACAGTGACTGCTGAAGTGCTTGCACTCGCACCGATTATTCTGTCATTAAGAAAGGTCGCTGTAGCTGATCCTGGTAGACCTGTTTCTATTGATTCTGTCCACATGATTCCGCGTGACCCGTCATGGGTACGTCCATGGGCGTTACTGCCCCAACTACCTGCAGTTGATCCAGTCAGTCCCTTCATGACAACTTCAGTTGTGTTCCAAAGACTAACGGTGCCTGACCTTGTGTTAACAACGTATCTGCAGATTTCGTTCATTGGACCATATAGATTGGTGCCCGAAGGAACGTCCGTGATTGTAAACATCCAATCTCCGGTCCAGGAGTCGAATGCATACCAGGTTTGTGAGCCGCCACCCCAACCGCCGCCACTGGTTACATATATGTATTCGAAAGCGCCGTGGTAGTTGATTCCATCAAAATGGAATGTTTGACCAAAAGCTATTGTTTGGTTAGCCATAAAGACTTTAGACCATAGTTCTTCGCCAGTATGCAGATCTACACAGTGAGTTACGACAGGGTCCTCTTGGGTGCTCTCTTGGTAGTAAAGTTTTCCGGTGAGTATTATTGCAGTTGAAGCCCAACTAGAGAGACCACCGCTTGAACCACTCCATTTGCCTTCGTATGCGTCTCCGATTTCGAAGGAGAGTCCGGTCAACTTTCCTCCGGCGAGACCTCCTTGAGTCATCGGCTTTGTCCACAGTATGTGGGCAGTCTCTGGTCCGTCATTGTAGGGAGCGTACAGATTCCTAGGAATATTCGGCCAACTTCCTGTGATTGCTGACCATTCTCTAAGCTGTGCGTCTATGGGTCGAGTCCAGTAGTTGCTTGGAAGCGAATGACCTGGATAAACGGGTACCTTCTCAGCTTGTACTTCAAGTTCGACTGGTGGGCTGTCGCTGGCTGTATATGTTGTACCTCTCTGCTCTTGCTCAGGGAAGTGAGCCACCAGAGTATAGAGGCCGACCTTGTCGGGATAGAATGACACTCCTGTTCCGCCTGTCGAATCGGTTTTGATGTTCTCTATTGTGCTTTGGCCTCCTTCAGGGTCCGTGATTGTTATAGACAAATCTAACCATGATTGGTCTGTACTTGGCAGTTGGTCTGTAATCCCAACATGCAGCAGCACTTGTTGGTCTTTACCTACGGGGTTAGGTATAGCACCAAGATAGCAAACGGTCCCCTTTGCAGCAACAATTGGCAAAATAGCTAGTGTAGTAGATATAGCTAATAGCAGAATTAAAGCAATAGTAGATATTTTAGATTTATTTCTGTCAATTTTCATGTTTTTCATTCCCATCTATTTTTTACAGCCTCACTTATTCTCGCTTAAGATAAATAAGCATTTCCTTGTTACGGGTATAGGCGTGCATTTCGTCTGTTAACCCGTGCATCTAATCAAAAACACATCTTCTTCTAAAATCATGGACGATGAAGCTTAGATTTGGTGGCTCTAAGCAGATGTGCAAGCGCTG
>CAYVVO010000211.1:0-4133 GCA_964455275.1 uncultured Candidatus Bathyarchaeia archaeon
CTGAAGGAAACTGTTAGAAAAACTGTTGAAAAGTTCAGAGGCGAAGGAAGAACTTTGGAAGATGCAAAAGAAAAGCTAATCAGTTCCGGGCTAAACAGGGAACTTGTGGAACGGTTCACCAAAGAAGTCTTCAGGGAAGAATCATGACCAAAAAAACGGAAGAGCCCAACGAACACATCACTATAGTCGGTTTCAGGAACGTGCAGATAGAGGACGTCAACGCTTTTCTTGAACACTTCAGAAAAGAAGACATGGGAGCCTCGGTTCAGTTTTTTGACGCCAAACAGGTGGCAGGTCCCCAACACCTGTATTTCGCAGCCTTAAACGCGCTGAACGCCTTCGAAAAAAACACAAACATCTCAAACAATCTGGCGGTTGAGGCTCTCCTCTACGCTTCTGCCCAAAGACAGATAAAAAAGGCTGTAAACATGCTGGGAATCAAACAGGACTCCTCAGAAGTAGCAGCGCTGATAATAACAGAAAACAGGCAAAAAAAATCTGACTGCTTACGCCTGGTCACCAAAACAGTTCCCGGCGAACGAGACGACAGCGTACTAGAACCAACAGACAAAAAAATCGGGAACATCAAAAAGTTATTCAGGATTTCTGACCTTGAATTCGAGGCTAAACTGGAGAAAGAAGGGTTAGAAAAAGAGGCATTAACCGATCTGGTGATCGAACGCATGGCACTGTTAGGCACCAAGAGCTAACGCATCCAAAATCTCCTTGAGGCTTATTGGACCCTCCCTGAGGATTCTCGGCTTTTCGGAAGTCAAATCAGCCACTGTCGACGGCATACCCTGAGCAGCAGCTCCACCATCAAGAACAACATCCACCATCTCCTTCAACTCTCCAGATATCTGCTGAACTGCCCGCGGAGGCTCTTCTCCTGTTCTGTTGGCGCTTGACCCGATCAATAGGCCCCCACACAAACGAATAAGATGAAGCGCTACATCATTGTCGGGTATTCTCAAGCCCACAGAAGCCAAGCCGAAAGTAACAACATCTGGAAAATTCGGTTTCTTGGGGAAAACCATTGTAAGTGGTCCAGGCCAAAACTTTGCAGCCAGCCGCTTCCCGTTCGAAGAAACGAAAGCTACTTTGTCAACGTCGACGATGCTTGCCGCCAATACGGGCAGAGGTTTGCTTCTGTTGTCTTTCACTTTCAGAATACGCTTTACGGCTTCGATGTTAAATGGGTCGCACCCTAACCCGTACACTGTTTCGGTTGGATAGACAGCCAACCCGCCTCTTCTCACAATCTGAGCGGCAACCATGATGTTGTTTTCTGTTGCTTTCAGAACTGTCATGTTTTCGCCGAATCGAATATGCTGAAGGTTCTATTAAGGTTCTACCCAACCGTTCTACATCTGCATGGTATACTTACAACTAGAAAAAAAGGAGAGAATAGCCAGCTGTTTGCTTTTTGTTTCTATCTTGCCCTTGATTTAACTCTGGGTCCAAGGAGTGTCCAGAGCCACTCCACGAATTCTCTCAGGTTTTTGGTTTGTATGTACACGTCGCCGGGACCTCTTATCTCTGTAACCAGCCCCTCGCCGCCAAGGAGAGTTGATTTTAATCCACCGAACTTTCGGACATCATAGTTGCAAGTGTCGCTGAAAGCCACGAGATGGAAGTTGTCGACAATCAATGATTTGCCGGCTTCTAGGGTGTGCTTGTCGATGGCTCCGAAAGTGTTTATGAAAAGTTTGCCTTCTCCTGAAACCTTTATCATGAAGAGTCCCTGTCCGAAGAGCCCCTTCGTGAATCCCTGCCATTTCATGTCCAAGTCCACTTTTTGTGTGGATGCTATGTATGAGGCAGATTGTATGATGTAGCCTTGGTTTGGCTTGACTTCCAGTGTTTCGATGTCGCCGACCGGGGCAGAAACGAAGGCAACTTCTCCGGGCGTGTTTTGTGCTTGGTAATCGTTTACAAAGAAGGATTGCCGCCCCAAGAGGGCGAGACCCAAGGTGCCTAAGAGGCTCTTTTCTCGTTTACGTGTCTTTACGTCTACGTTGGGTTCCATGTAGGTCATGGCGCCGGCTTCCGCAGTTACAGTTTCTTTAGGCTCCAACTTGACAACAAGCATCGAATACGAGGGCTTATACTTGATTTCGTAATCCAATTTAATTCACCGCCTAAATTTTGGTAAAAACTTTTTTCACACAGCAACTAGGCAACTAAATCTCTGTATTGTCCAGATTTAAACGTATCCACAAAGATTTGAGGTGAGAGTTTTAAGCTAATATTTCGCCGTCCCTTCTTTTCTGCCGCAAGACAAGCCTAACAAAAGAAGTGAAGATTCAAGGTTCCCGAGAAGAAAAAGCTCGCCGAAAAACAAAAAAGACCTACGAAGAGGCTACCGTAGACTCCTGCACGCGTTGATGGTTTATTATTCTATATGTGCATATTTCGCTAATTTTTGGTGCATGAAAGTTTTTTAAGCAAACACAATAGATATGCATTGGTATCGATGGGGGGTATTGTAGAAAAATGAAGAAAATTGGCGTGGCTTTCTGTATAATTGCGTTGCTGAGTTTAGGTTTGCTAGCAAATGCAGGAATCGTTACCGCATATCAAGAGGGATATGAATTTGACCACTATATGGCTGTGACAGAACCTACTATAGACGGCCAGTGGACAACACCTGACGAATGGACTGACGTTGATATGGAACATCAAATGGACGGCGACCTCAATGTTGTTTTCAGAACGAATTGGATGATGAGTAGTGGTGCCGGATATACTGGCTACCCCGTGTTTTGGATTATCGAATTTTACGATGACAACACTGAAGACGCAGGAGACTATTGGCAAATATGCTATGATGGACAAGCAACAGGTGGTTCTGCTCCGGATGGAGACGATGTCAGGATAGACTTTGTGGGTCACGATCAATCAGGGCTTACGGTTTACAGAGGCGATGGGTCAGAATGGGTTGTAACCACTGAATTAACTTGGGGAGAAAGCATCGAAATAGTTGATTCAATAAGCGAGTCTCCAACAAACAGCACTCCACACTACATCGTTGAAATCGTGGTAGATCATCAGCTCATTAATTCAGGCCCGAATCAAAATGTTAGAGTGGCAGCATACGACGAAAGCAACAGTGAAGCTGGGGTACAAGCATGGCCAGACTCAAGCCCCGACGTTCCAGACGAGTGGGGACTAACTTATTCTATTATGGAGACTATTCCAGAGGGCTTAACCTTCGCGGTTATGGTTTTCTTGTCATCGGTCTCGCTGCTGGTCGGTTCGCAGTATCTGCGGAAACGCTCAAAGAAAGGAGAACAATAGTTTAGACCTGATGATGCCCAGAAGCACATCGGTTTAAACTCCCACCTTTTTTATCCAGAAAAAAGCGAAAAGTTAGACAAAAACCTAACTCGCGAAGAGTTTTATATTCCCGTGTGGTTTTTCAATGGTTATGCATGGAGTCCATAAGCCTAAATTAACCCAAGACAGGCATGTTATTCTTTGCATTATCCTACATTAACGGGTGTATTGATGAAAGATGGTTCGGATAGCGGTTCTCGACGAGGAAAGATGCGAATCCAAACGTTGCGGTAGACCATGCTATCGCTTCTGTCCGCCAGTGAGAAACAAGATTGAAGCCATCATATTCGAAGGCGACAAGCCTCAGATCGTGGAAAGCCTATGCGTAGGATGCGGCATCTGCGTGAGAAAATGCCCATTCAAAGCCATCTCCATCGTCAACTTGGCGGACGAACTGGAGGAAGATTGCAGCCACCGCTTCGGACCCAACACCTTCAAACTCTTTCGCCTCCCCACACCATCCCCAGGCGTAGTTCTGGGTCTTCTGGGACAGAACGGCATAGGAAAAACCACTGCACTCCACATTCTTTCCGGAGAAATCAAACCTAACCTAGGAAAATATGATGAGCCTCCAGAGTGGACGCAACTGATTCAACATTTCCGCGGCTCAACCCTCCAAGAATATTTCCAGAGACTAAGCGAAGGAAACATGAAGGTGGTGCACAAACCCCAGTTTGTAGACCGAATCTCCCGGGTTGTCTCCGGCAAGGTAGGAGAGCTTCTTGAAAAAGTCGACGAACGAAACAAGTTGAGGCAGCTCACCAAGAAGCTTCAACTTGAAACCATCTGGAACA
>CAYVVO010000212.1:0-3159 GCA_964455275.1 uncultured Candidatus Bathyarchaeia archaeon
TGTTCTATTAATCCTCCATCCTCAAGAATCTCCATGATGAACTCTGGAAGCCGTGTTGCCTCCAATACAGAACCGTTTGTTCTATCCTCAACTTCGCCACTCTGCAGATCAACAACCAGCACGTCCCCTTCTTCAACCCTGCCTGAAACTCCCGCGCATGCCAGAACAGGCAAACCGATGGTTATGGAGTTCCTGTAGAATATACGCGCAAAAGACTCAGCCAGCACACATTTGACTCCCGAATACTTTAGCGCAATGGGCGCCTGCTCTCTGCTGGAGCCGCAACCAAAATTTTTGCCCCCAACAACAACCACTCCGTCTGCTGCTTTTTCTGGAAATTTGGGGTCTAAGCCTGCCATGGCATGTTTTGCCAGTTCGTTTGGGTCTGTGTGAACCAAGTATGGTCCCGGCAGAATCACGTCTGTGTCTACGTTGTCCCCAAACTTTATAGCCTTACCTTTAATCGTCAACTTCTATGTCTCCTCTTTCACTGTTCTCGGGTCAGTGATTTTGCCGGTAATGGCTGAAGCTGCAACTGTGGCTGGAGAAGCCAGATACACGAAGGATTTGGTGCTTCCCATTCTTCCCACAAAGTTTCTGTTCGAAGAGCTTATGCAAGCCTCACCCTCAGCCAGAATACCCATGTGCCCGCCTAAGCAGGGACCACAGTTCGGATTACCGATGGTGGCGCCGGCATCCATGAAAGTTTTTATCAGCCCCTCGTTTAGGGCGTTCAAGTATATCTCCTGGGAGGCGGGAATCACAACCAAGCGCACTCTCCTCGCTATCTTCTTGCCCTTCAATATTTGGGCAGCGGATCGCAGGTCTTCCAGGCGACCGTTGGTGCAGGAGCCTATGAAAGCTTGGTCTACGTCTATATCTTCTACTTCGGATACGGGTTTAACGTTGTCGACAGAGTGGGGAACGGCGACCTGAGGCTCCAGAGCGGAAACGTCCACCTCAACAATCTTTTCGTAGACTGAGTCTGGATCACTTTTAACTGCTTTAAATGGCTTGTCTGTTCTGGCTTTAACGTAATCTAAGGTTTTTTTGTCAGGTTCTATTATGCCTGCTTTGGCTCCCATCTCCACCGCCATGTTGCAGAGAACCATTCTGCCCTCAATACTCATCTTCCTTATCGTGGAGCCGCTGAACTGCAGTCCCTTGTAGATTGCACCATCAGCTCCGATCTTACCCACTATGTTCAGCGTCACGTCTTTCGGGGTCACCATACTCTGCAATTTTCCTGTCACGTCGACTTTGATGACCTCAGGCACCCTGAACCATAACTTGCCAGTTGCGAATACGGCAGCCATCTCTGTTGACCCGATTCCAGTTGCGAAGGCTCCGAAGGCTCCGTACGTGCAGGTGTGGGAGTCTGCGCCAACAATCACCTCTGCGGGTCTGACGTGCCCCTTCTCGGGCATCACTTGGTGGCAGACTCCTCCTCTGCCTACGTCGTAGAAGTTTTGGATGTGCTGTTCTTCAACGAAGTTTCTCACGATTCTGTGTAGGTTGGCTGATATTATTGAGCTGGCGGGAACGATGTGGTCCATTATGACCACTATACGCTGGTTGTTCCAGACTTTTTTGGCGCCGATCTCTCGGAATGATTTGATGGCTAATGGACCCGTTAAGTCGTGAATCATTGCCGCGTCAATGTTGGCTTCTATTATCTCCCCTGGGGAGACTTGCTGTTTGCCTGAAGCGTTAGCTAAAATTTTCTCGATAATGTTCATGACAGGTCACCTTCAATCTGTAGTTTCCATATAAATCTATCCGCTCCAACGTATGCTGGAGTCTCATGGTCTGGTAAGATGAAAACGGTTCTGCAAGAGGCTGTGCTAACAAAGCTTGGAGTAATTGGCTGAACTGCTTTATCGGAAGAGGAAACGATCCCTCATTTTACAACCTCTAAAAAGCCAACACTAATCTGTCTTAAAAGTCTTTAGGCGATACGTAAGATTTTTATTGTATGTTCTTGCTGAGACGGTATGTTCAATACTGTCAAAGGGTTTTTTGCTTTCATTTCTGTCGAAAGAGGTCTCATGCTTTTCATGATTGCTATGGGTGCAACGTTTCTGGTAGCCCGAAACCCTACGTTGACGGAGGCAGCGTATCTTGGCGTTGTTGCGTTTTGTTTGTGGAGTGGAGTAGACGCAATCAACAACGTTTACGACGTGGATTTGGACATGAAATCCGATTCGTTCAGGGCACACTATACACGGAACCTTGGAAGGTTTGGGCTTTACATTTCCTTAGCCATATTTGTTTTGTCGATGGCTTTAGGTTTGATAACTGGAATTCAGTTGGTGACTTTCTTTATTTTTGTGGGAATTGTTGCTGGTGTTGTTTATTCGGTGCCGCCTTTCCGTCTTAGGCAAACGGTATACAAGCCTTTGGTGAACGTGTCTGTGGGTGCTGTGCCCGTTCTCATTGTGGCGTCGTTTTTCAACATTTTCTCTTTTCAGTTGCTGGTTTTAGTGCTTCTCATCGGCTTATCCACGGCAGCGAATAGTCTTTGGGAAGATTTGGCTGACTACGAATCAGATTTTGCTGCAAACGCGCGAACTTTGGTGGTTGTTTTAGGTTTCAAACGTGGCTTTTTTTTGACAGTCTTGGTCGGTTACTGTCTGGTTCCCCTGATGGTTCTGGTGGGCATTCTCTTCCAACTGAGTCTTCTTTATTTCTTGGTTCTTGGAACGTTAATCGCCTACATGTCGTTTCGTTTAATTCAGCACAGAAACACCCTGTTTAGAAGCCCAAACGTTGAATTGGACTCGTTACTCAAGCTAGGTGAAGTGTTCGCAAAAGACTTCGTGATAATCGCGCTTGTGCACACAGCAAACCTGATGATAAACGGGTTCCTAAACTATCAACAAATCATCTTAGTTTAATCAACAGAAATGCGCCCAAGAATATGTGGATGGCTCGTTGTTTTTAGTTCTGGCTACTGAACTAGTTTTGGTCAGCTAAAGATTAAAATCTTAAGACCGTGAAGATAGGCTGGATAGGTAGAGGATTGTAATGTTTTGGCGTTGGTTAATGCTGTTGTTGAAGCTGAAATTACCAAAGATGCTGTTGTGTTGGCTGTTGAGGGTTCCGTGAATGGATCAGTTGTCTCCGTCTGTTCTCCGGAGGGTATACAAGAATTTTCGT
>CAYVVO010000213.1:0-3269 GCA_964455275.1 uncultured Candidatus Bathyarchaeia archaeon
GGTTCATCCCGAAGTGGACCGAGCGGGAATTGAACCCGCGGCCTCCTGAGTGCAAGTCAGGCATTCTTCCAGGCTGAACTATCGGCCCACAATCCTGTTTGCTTTCCTTCAATTAGAGAAGAAAGATTTAGAGGTTTCGCACTCTAAAAGCTTTACCAACAAGTCAATCCCGAAAATGTGTGAAAGAGAAGGGCCGGGACCGGGATTTGAACCCGGGCGCTAGGCTCCACAGGCCTATAGGCTACCAGACTACCTCATCCCGGCCACTTTTGGTGTGTTCTCGTCCACTTTTGAGACAAGGTGTTTATTTACGTTTCCTTAGAAAAGCCTTTATCCTTCAGACGTATTCGAAGCCTATCTTTAGAGGTTTTTGATGTCTTCTTTACGTTCCTTTTATGTAGAGATGAGTTACATTTTGCGTGACTGAATCTCAGTGTCGAAAAAACATTATTGTGCATCATACCAAACAGTAACATTTATTGTGACTAAAACGTCAAACCACCCTTAACATCTAACCTAAATTTTACTTACACCAATACCCATTCAATAATATGAAATTTACTTCAAACGCCGCAACCACGCGACACATAAACCCCTGCTATCAGTGCAGCGGAAAATCCCTGAAATATCAAGATGAGGTGACGTAGGTTGATGGAACGCCCCTTTAGATGCAGTCACCATACGTTTCCTGACCGCTTCAACTTTTGTCCCTACTGCGGATCAAAAACAGTAACTGTTTACGGCAAAAAGGGTTTACACGCCAAAAAGGCTGAAACTTACAAGAATCATAAGACTAAACGAGGACGTAAAAAAGGCCAGTTCACGGAATTCCCTGAACTTCACGGTTTACTGGAGGAAGATTAAAAATGCAGGTTCTAACAGAATCGGAAGTGACTGAAAGAAAATTTGTTGCTGCTGATCTTGAGAAATGCACAGGTTGCGGAGTGTGCGAACTTGTATGTGCATTAAAAAGAGAAAACGTCTACAATCCTCAGCGTTCCAGAATAAAGATTCTTCGATTACATCAACTTATTAACATGTCTACAACGTGTAGGCTATGCAAGAACGCCCCCTGCGTAACTGCTTGCCCCTTAGACTGCCTCACTCAATCCGAGACTGGCGTTATAATAGTGGATGAAGATAAGTGCGACGGTTGCGGCTGGTGCATAAAAGCGTGTCCTTACGGCGCCATTGTTATGAATCCGGAAAAGGAAACGGTGATGATGTGCGATCTCTGTGATGGCGCTCCTCAATGTGTGGAATGGTGCCCCGAAGAAGCATTGGATTTGGTAACACAGAAAGAGTTGGACCAAAACATACGAGAAGCCACAGCAACCAAACTGATTAACGAAAACTTGAGACTGCCCGAATCTAGCTGTGATGAACTTGAAAATAAACAAACAAAAAGCCAGACAAACCTGAAAGAAAGCGAGAACATGAGTGTCCTCCAAAAAATTGAAGAAACAAAAGCCAAAAAAGAATCTTTGAATCTTCTGCTGGAGGCATTTTCCGAACCAAATCCAATAGACATACTCATCTACGGTATGTACGTCAAAAAGAACCTTGCCTTCATTGTGCCTGGAACAAGCAAAGAAAAAATCGAAAAAACCTTGGAATGGCTAAGCGACGCCATTAAACTTGTCGAAAAATCGGGACGCAGATAAATGTATAACTTTTCTGAGTAGGAGTTCATGTAACGTTGTCATGTTGTTGCGTGCAGTATCCTTACAATGTAGCTTGTTTGTTTTCGGCTGAAAAAGCGGATAAAAATTTGAAAATATAGAAGAGGAGTTGAAAGAAAGTGACAAAAGCAAGTCTGGAGAATGTTCTGGACAACATTCTTGACTTTGAAAAGCTGAAATACTGCTATGAATGCGGTATATGCACTGCAAGTTGTCCAGTTGCAGAATTACTTCCAGAACATTATAATCCACGGATACTGCTTCACAGTCTATCCTTAGCCGATGATAGACTCCTGAAATCAGCCCAATTGTGGCTGTGCGCTTGGTGTTATCGTTGTCATAAACGGTGCCCGCAAGGCCTGAAGCTTCCAGAAATTTTTCAAACCGTTAGAAGATTTGCTGTTGAAAGCGGCTACATGGAAGGTTTTGACCAAGCTTTGGAAATAATCAGAGAAAAGCTTCCGTTACCAGCTTCATGTTGCTGTGTTTGTTTTCATCCAGAACGTGCCATAGACAACAAACAATTGGTGACAGACACTATTCAACACGCTATTCTCAACTATGAAGATGAAAAAACGGAAGAAAAACCTCTCACCCCTATGTATGAAGAGAAAGTAGCCATCATAGGCTCAGGTCCAGCTGGGCTTTCAGCAGCTCAAGATTTAGCCAAAAAGGGGTATTCTGTGACGATTTTTGAGGCTTTATCCTTGCTTGGCGGAATGTTGAGAAGATGCATTCCAGAACATCGGCTTCCTAAGAAAATAGTTGATTCCGATATTAAACGCATAACAGATTTAGGCGTTAAAATTAAGACCAATACGGCTATTGGCAAAAGCCTGAAGATAAAACAGCTTTTAGACCAGGGCTATAGCGCCATTTTTGTTGCCACCGGAGCTCATGAAGAGCGAATGCTCGGAATCGAAGGCGAAGAACTGAACGGCGTCTTTCATGCTCTTGATTTTCTGGAAAAGGCGAATAAGAAAGAAGCCGAGTTGTCAGATAAGGTTTCTATAATTGGCGGAGGCAACACTGCTGTTGATTCTGCTGAAACGGCTTTAAGACTTGGAGCCAAAGAAGCCACTATTTTATACAGAAGATCTAGAGCGGAGATGCCCGCCAGTCCTTGGGAAATAAAAGAAGCTGAAGAAGAGGGAGTGAAAATCGAATTCTTGGTTGCTCCTAAAAGAATCCTAGGCAAAAATGGGAAAGTAACTGCAATCGAGTGCATGCGAATGGAATTAAGCGAGCCGGATGAAACTGGACGTCGACGCCCAGTTCCCATTCAAGGCTCCGAATTTGTAACAGAAACTGGAACCGTGATAATGGCGATAGGACAATTTCCCAACACGGGCTTTCTTCCGGAAACGGTTGAAATCACAGAAAAAAGAACAATAGCTGCAGACCCATTTACCCTAGAGACAAGTTCGGCTGGCGTTTTCGCTGGAGGAGACGCAGTATCTGGACCGGCAACCTTGATGAAAGCTATAATCGCTGGGAAACGAGCGGCAACCTCTATTCATCTTTATCTGAGGGGTATCTCGCTGGAGCCCCTTATTGTTGAAAACGTTTTGGGGAGTGCAAATGGAA
>CAYVVO010000214.1:0-1531 GCA_964455275.1 uncultured Candidatus Bathyarchaeia archaeon
TCTTTCTCTTTCGAGAAGAGGAAGCGTCCCTCTCCGTGAGCAACTGGCATCCGCAGCACTTTGTCTTTTGGAATCTTCTGTGTGAAGAGGCATCTGCCAGAGTTTTCGTGCTTCAGGTAGACCCATCTGCAGTTATAGCCGATCGGAATGTTGGTTGCCAAGGTTGCCTCCGGATACTCGCTGATTCCCTCAAAGGCGGGGAGCAAGCCTGCTTCGACCAGAACCTGAAAGCCGTTGCAGATTCCCAAGATTGGTCTTCCCTCATCAACGAAGCTTTTCAGGTCTTTGCGAAGCTTTGTCAGGGTTCCAGTAGCCCAGATGGCTCCAGCCCGCACGTAGTCGCCGTAAGAGAATCCGCCCGGAAAAACAAGAGCATTATAGTCCAGAAGATTTCGGCTATTCACTGCTTCGTTGAAGTGAAGCACCTCTGCTCTAACGCCCAGTTCATCAAATGCTCTTTTGGTTTCGGCGTCACAGTTTGTTCCGCCGACCCTCATGACGCAGACGCGAATATCCGCTGTTTTCACATGGTCAACCTCCCAGAGCGCCTTTCCAGCGTCTCCTCAACTCCTGTAAATCGGCGTGAATAGCCTCTTCGCCATTCAAGCCATAAACCGAAAGATAGGCGTCTTTTTGGACTCTGCCAACCTCAGCGCAGGAAGTGTCTTTCATTAGGGCTTCAAAGTTTTCTCTGCGTTTCTCTGCGAGTTCTACCAAGAATCTGCTGTTTGATTCTGAGAAGAGAACTGAATCGTTTCTGAATGTTTCTTTGGTTCTCGGAACCGTTTTGAGGTCCAGCTCTAGCCCGTATCCGCTGCTGAAAGCCATCTCCGCTGAGGCAACTGCTAAGCCTCCTTCGGACAGATCGTGGCATGACCTTACGTACCCTGAGTCGATGGCTTCTGTTACCAAATCCATTGTTTTCTTTGCCTGTTCCACCCTCACTTTTGGAACAGTTTTTCCTAGGTGACCTTTGAGTTGGTAGTAGTGGCTGCCTCCCAGCTCAGGGTAGGTTTCGCCGACCATGTAAACTAAGTTTCCGGGTTGTTTCAGTTCCATGGACACCGTTTTTCGTATGTCCGGGTTTACTCCGATGGCGGTGATTAGGAGTGTGGGTGTGACCGGTCCAAGGGGGGATTCGTTGTAGAGGCTGTCTTTTCCTGAAATGAATGGGGTTTGGAAGCCTTTGGCGAATTTGTAGCAGGCTTGGCATGCGCGTACTAGCGAGCCTAGTCTGTCGGGTTTTTCGGGGTTTCCCCATGTGAAGTTGTCGAGCAGGGCGATTCTTCTTCCGCCAACCGCAACGTTGTTTCTTATTGCCTCGTCTATGCCTGAGGCTGCCATCCAGTAGGGGTCGATTTTGCCGTAGTTGGTGTTCATTCCACAGGAAATTACTACCCCCTTCCAAGAGTCTGGGAGAGGCTTCAGGACGGCAGCATCGTTTGGTCCGCCATACTTGCTTTGCAGCGGCTTCAGCGCAGTGTTTCCTTTCACTTCGTGGTCGTATGTTCTTATCACCGATTCTTTGCTG
>CAYVVO010000215.1:0-2153 GCA_964455275.1 uncultured Candidatus Bathyarchaeia archaeon
GAGACCGCCTATCTGTGCGTGAGTTTCAAGGGATGATTTTCATAGCGCAGAGCATTTAAATTCTTTAACATAGAGAAGGCGTCCTTGACGGTTTTGTTGTGGTCGAAGGCGATCTCCAGATTTTTTGTCTCTGTTTCACCTAAGCTGGAAAAGTCTGTAGCCTGTTTCCTGTATGATGTTGAAGATGCGCTACTTTTTTTAGGGCGGATTCAGGTTTCTTTCCAGAAACGTATAAATAGTAATTAAGGGGGCTGTTTTATACTTAACCAGTCAGTGATCGTATGAACGTTCCAAAAGAAATCACCACATACTGCCCTAGATGCAAATCTCATCAGGTTCACGCTGTTTCCTTGTACAAGGCTGGGAAGAGGAGAGCCTTAGCCAAGGGAGAGCGGCATCATGAATTGCGGGAGAAGAAGGGGTATGGTGGACAGAAGTTTCCTCGTCAAAGAAAGTTTGCCAAAACAACTAAAAAGCAGACGCTGAGGCTGAAGTGTAAGAGCTGCGGCTATATGCGGCATAAGGATGGTATTCGTCTTAAAAAGTTGATTATTGTCTAAAGTGGAGTGTGAAGAAAATTGAGTGAATGGGATAAAGTTATACCGAAACCTAAAAGCAGATTCTATCGAATAAAGTGTCCTGACTGTGGAAATGAGCAGTTTGTCTTCAGTCACGCTACAACCTTTGTTCACTGCAACGTGTGTGGAGCGATTTTAGCAGAACCTTCCGGCGGAAAAACGAATGTCAAGGGAGAAATAACTTCAGTCCTAGAATAAACGGGTGGAGGATAAAAGAGCAAAATGGGATTGAGGAGACCTGAATGGCCTGAAGCAGGCGATTTGGTTATAGCTACTGTTGTGAGAATAACCGATTATGGAGCCTACGTTAGGCTGGATGAATACGACAAGGAGGGTCTCCTGCACGTTTCTGAGGTTGCTTCTCGGTGGGTAAGAAACATCCGCGATTATGTTCGTGAAGGACAAAAAGTTGTGCTTAAAGTTCTGCGTGTTCACCCGGAGAAGGGTCACGTTGACCTGTCGCGTAGAAGGGTGACGAAACGGGATAAAAAAGAGAAGCTTCTGTATTGGAAGAAGGATCGGAAAGCGGAGAGTCTGCTGCGGACAGCCGCTGAAAAATTGAATATTTCTTTCGAGGAAGCCTACGAGAAGGCGGGGGCGCTGATAGAGAAGGCTTTTGGGGAGCTTTATTATGGGCTGGAGAAGACCGCGAAAGATGGCGTTGATGTTCTGCTGAACTTGGGGGTAGATAAAGAGCTTGCAGTTACCTTGGAGGAGATTGCGAAGGAAAAGATTCAGATATCCTTGGTGAATGTGAAGGGAATATTGGAGCTTCAGAACCCTAAACCTAAGGGGGTGCTCATCATCAAAGATACCTTGAAGCACGCTAAAGAAGTCGGAGAATCAGAGGATGCGGATGTGACAGTTTATCTGGTTTCACCCCCCAAATATCGCATCGTGGTTGCGGCTGAGGACTACAAAAGCGCGGAAAGCATCATGGAGAAAGTCACCGAATCTGCATTGAAGTTTATTTCAAAGAGCGGCGGAACGGGCTCCTTCAAACGGGAGAAATAACCTGCCTGTTTCTGCTAAACAGAGCCTCTTTTTGTTGCTTGGTTTTCAGGAAAAAGTACTGTTTTCACAATGTACCTTTATTAGGCTCCTACTATGATTGGGGCGTACCTACTTCTTTTTTGCCCTTTTTGCGATTTCTTTGGCGACTATAACCCCTGAGGCAGATGCTTGAATGAGTCCTCGGCTTACTCCAGCTCCGTCACCGATAGTGAACAGGTTCTGGATTCTTGTTTCCAGCTGATCAGTTAACTCCAGCCTTGAGGAGTAGAATTTCACTTCGATGCCGTAGAGCAGCGTGTCATTGGAGTATACTCCGGGAGCCACCTTATCCAATGCCTGAAGCATCTCTTTAATGTCAGCTAAGTAGCGGTAGGGCAGCACGAAGCTGAGGTCTCCGGGCGTGGCGTTCTTGAGGGTGGGAACGCATAGGCTTCGTTTTATCCGCTCCTCTGTTGAGCGTCGTCCAGCCTTCAGGTCGCCTAGCCTCTGGATTATTACGCCTCCGCTGAGCAGGTTTGAGAGTCTGGCGATGTATTTTCCGTAGGCTATGGGTTCTCTGAA
>CAYVVO010000216.1:0-3069 GCA_964455275.1 uncultured Candidatus Bathyarchaeia archaeon
CTCCCATTATAGTCTTTATGTGCTGGTTTGTTTTGCACTCCATGTTTTCGTTGGTTTCAGCGACTATAACAGCTTCCACGGACACGTTTTCGTCTGCCAAAAGGTAATCTATGTGCCAGAACCTAAGTTTTTCTTTCCTCAGGTGCCTAGCGATCCGATGTTTGAGGCTTGTGGCTCCCTTGCCCAAAGCCGAGCCAGTGTAGGTGTAGTATCCCCTTGGAAACCTCTGTTTTCCCAGCTTTCCTACAGTCAATGAAACCTCCTCTGAAACAAATAACAGCAGCGTGTAGATTCCGCCTGTTGAAAACTCTGAAACAAGATTCACATCTTTCTTCATCTAAAGCAGCCGCCAGTCACTGAACCAGTCTCTAGTTTATTGTCTCATTCCAGAAAAAGATTTTATCGTAAAGGTGTTCAAGGCCATCATCGAAGTCTGGATCACTGTAAACAATATCCAAACCGAAACCGTACTCATCTAGCAGCTGGTTAACGTCGCCCCAAATCTTTTCGGTCCGTTCATCCGTGTCGGCACTCCACAGCCCCCAAATTTTATCGTTGCGGTTGCGGAATCCGAAGCCAAAGTTTTCGGGGAGAACATAAGCCACCTCTGCTTTTACGGTTCCATGCTTGTCAGGGTTGCTGTTCACGTAGTTCCAGAAATCTTCTAATGCGTCAAAGTGGTCTTCCGTTAATATCCCATACTCTGAATAGTCGGTGTCTGGATGATCAAAAATCACCGCATACTTTGCTCCATTATGGTAAGCATCAATCAGATCATCATAAAGTTCAATGCCTGAAACAAGGTAGGGTTCATCATTGTAGGTCCATGTGACCATGACGCCCCACTCTTTGTTCTGGGCATTGGCGGCGCCTCTGCAAAGGGCAACATGTAACGGTCTGCTGTGATTCCACGCAAACTCAGCTAACACTGTGTCGTATCCCGACTTGTAGTCGAACCAGTAGAAACAATAATCTGAAGTTAACACCGTAATGTCTTCGCATTCTCGGGCATAAAGGTAATAGTCTAGGTGAATGCCGGTCCAATTCAAATATTTCTTAGCGGCTTCCGTTTGGTTTTCCGCTTCTGTAACCAATTGGCTGTCCCCGTCCCCGTCTAGCTGGTGTCCTCCCGGCTCATCCATGGCGTAGGCTCCCAAGAACTTGTCTCCGTATTTTTCTTTGGCGTCTGCAATCCACAGATGGGGATAGTAGTTGTATCGGAAGATCAGTGTTTGATGCTGCCCATCCGTCGTAACATTCTCATATTCTTCATGTAAAGGAATAAAGAAGACCAGAAAGTATAGCCCCGCGTCGTAGACGTAGTTGCAGACCTCGTTAAGATTATTTATGTCAAATGTTATTCCAATAGAGTCGACAACAAAAAGATTCGTGAAATTCTTTACCCTGTCAACCAAAGCTTTGCAGCCTTCAACACTGTGGTTGTCGATAGCATATTCTACGCCCACAAAAAATTCAGGACCCGACTGTTGCTCATTAACGCCAACATTCAAAGCTACCAAAAGTAAGGGTGAAACTATAATCGCGATAAGTGTAAAACAGAACAGGAGCGTACTACGTCTCAGCTTTTTCCTCTCCCTACACATTCCTGAGCTTGACAATACAATAAATCTTCTCTGTTATAACCTTAAAGACACAATCTTTACCCGCCGCAGGTTCTGCCCCAGAAAACGACATGAAGGCATTAAAGGTAAAAGTTAAAGGTCATGCTGGGCATATGCCGAAGGTTAACGGTGAAACTGTATGAGCGGCAGTGAAGAAGTTAAAAAAGAGGATCCGATAAAATTCCACAAAGAAGGAACAGCCTTAGCTGACACCGGCAAACTTGAAGAAGCAGCAGAAAAGTACCTGCAGGCATCCGAAATCTATGAAAAAGTCAAAAACTTTTTTGATGCCTCCTACACCCTGTTTAAGGCGGCAGAATGCAATTACCAACTGAAAGATTACAATAAAGCCAAGGAACGTTTTTTCAAGTCAGCAGATTTAGCGTTTGAGAAGGGTTATGACCGTTTCGGAGTTAGCGCCCTAGAGTATATCGTTGACTGCCACAAAGCTCTAGGTGAAGAAGACCAAGCAGATGAACTTGAACAGAAAATAAAAGAAAAGAAGTCAGCTTTAGAAAGAATGTAAACAACCCTTCATCCTTTTGTGTACTCGAACAAAGCAGACGAATTGGATTCTTAGGCAAACGTTAGCATTCTCATAATTTTTGAGCAACAGATTGCTCTTCAGTTTTTCCAGAAAAAAGCCTGTTTCCAACAATGAAGTATTATTAGTTTCCTAATATGATGATTGGTTGGTGTTTTGGGCAGTCTCTTTTTGCAGGTTATGATCGCCAACATTGCTGCAAGGAGCAGTAAAAGAATTGTCAATGATGGGCATTCTTGCTTGTGATTTAATGATTACAAAAAAAGAAAGGGGAAGTTGTGGCATCCAGTTTTAAGATATTTCTTTGGACATTTTTTTGGCTAGGCTGTAGATCACTGGAATCAGCATTATGCCCATGGCTATTGCGAACGCCCAGGACACGTTTGCGACAATGTTTGTGACTCCCTCGAAGGTGGAAAAGATTGCTCCTGCGCCGATGATGAGGAAGATGCTGTAGAGCACGAATTTTGCGTACCCCGCTACATCCCTGAACTCTTTGTGGTCATCGGTGATCGATTTGATTAGTCCGTCGGTCAAAGCTATTCCTGCACCGATTATTACGAAACCTAAGATTAAGGGATAGACCAGTTCGCCGGCTAGAAGCATAAGATCCAGAGCCATCATCAGTACAACCGCTATCAAACCTATCTGTAGAAGACTCTTCAGCATGTCCGCTATCTCTGCCTTGGCTTTAGGAAAGATCGGCTTCAACGTGTTTCCCACAAGATCTGCCAGAAATCCCACCAAAACACTGCCAACAACTATTATCACGATTCCTCCCAGAAGTCTAGGCAGATAGGCTGCGAGGTCAACTAAGAACTCGCCAACAGGACCTCCGATTTCCAGAATCTGAATAGCTATGACCACAGATATGACCACAATAAAAGCTGTGGTAAGTCCACC
>CAYVVO010000217.1:0-1257 GCA_964455275.1 uncultured Candidatus Bathyarchaeia archaeon
CGTTTTCTTTGACTACGGAGGCTTCGGTTACGTCACGTTTAGAAACGTCGCCGACATCAGCCACCTTTATGGGGACATCGTTTCGTTTCAGGCTCTCGGCGATTGCTTCAAGGGACCCTAAAGCGTCGGTTTTTAAAACAACGCCGTCCAGGTCGGTGGCGATTTTGATTTGCTCAACCTCTTCGGAAACCATTTTTATGTATTCTTCGAGACGGTCCTCGGAGGGGACAGCGTACAAGGGTGCGCCAGCCAGGGCTTCCTCAAGGTTTGGTGCTGCGATCTTTATTCCCGCCGCAGCGGAGACAGAGTCGACTGAGGAAAATTTGTCTCTGGGGTCTCTGATTTCGTCTAATGGTTTGGGCAGGAGGAGTGCGCGGATGTTGGTTGAGATCGGTTTTTCTTTGGCGCCGACAACTATGAGGTCTCCCTTTTGGAGTGTGCCGTCGTAGATGATTACGTTGGTGGTGATGCCTAAGCCAGGTTCCTCTTTGACCTCCAAGACGGTTCCCTTTGCTGGTCCCTCGGTTGTTCTGAGTCTCGCCTGCAGATACTGTTGGGTTAAGCCGATGAGGACGGCTAAAAGTTCGGGTACGCCTTCTCCTGTTATGGCGCTTGTGGGGACGATGGCGATGGTTTTGGTGAAGTCTTTCACGTTGTTGAATCTGTCTGCTCTGATGTTTAGTCTGGAAAAGGTTCCCATAATAGTGTACAGCTTATTGTCTAGCTCTTGCTGAACGAAGGGGTCTTGGCTTCGGTAAGACGCTGAAAAAGTTTCTCCCTGCTTAGGTTTCCATCCTGGTACGCGGTCAATCTTGTTTGCTGCCACAAGGAAGGGCGTTTTCTTCTCTTTCAGGATGTCTAGGCATTCGTAGGTCTGGGCTTCGAATCCCCTGAGAATGTCAACTACAAGAATCGCAATGTCTGCTACTGCGCCGCCCCTCTTTCTGAGGTTGGCGAAGGCTTCGTGACCCGGTGTGTCGATGACCAGCAGTCCCGGAATTTGCACGTCCGTCTTTAGTCCCTTCATCAGAGGTCCGCAGAGTTGGGTGAGTGTGTCTACTGGGAAGTAGCTTGCGCCGATGTGCTGGGTGATTCCTCCGACTTCGCGGTCTTGGACGCTGCTTTTTCTGATTTTGTCAAGCAGTTTAGTCTTTCCAGTGTCTATGTGACCGAGAACAGAGACGATGGGCTGTCTTATGGGCAAGAGCTTTTCCTCTAATGTATTTCAGTGAATGGTTGCTTTTAGGTTCTACTCTA
>CAYVVO010000218.1:0-1125 GCA_964455275.1 uncultured Candidatus Bathyarchaeia archaeon
GAGTCTGTAGGACACACGATAGCGCATGCACCGCATCCAACGCAATCATCGGATATGGTGTGATAGGGAGCAGTAACTTCCCGTTTCACCCCTCGGTTCGCAAAATTGATTGCAGAAACTCCAACTAACTCTTCGCAAACACGAACACATAAACCACAAAGGATGCAGTCCTCCTCTGGGTCTCCAACCCAAAAGCTCGGCTTCTCAACGCCATATTCCCGCGCCAAATCCTGTATCCTCTTCACATTTGGACAACGAGCCAGCAACAACTCAAGCAGCAGCTGACGGGTTCTATACACTTTCTCAGATTTCGTGGCAACCACAAGTCCCTCGGAAACAGGGTAATTGCAGGAAGTCACAATCTTTTTTCTTCCCCGCTTGTCAGTTATTTCCACAGAACATACACGGCAAGCACCAAACGGCTCAAGAGCTGGATGGTGACACAATGTAGGAATCTTGATACCAAGCTTTTCTGCAACATCTAAAATGGATGTCCCTTCTTTGGCTTTGACCTCTAACCCGTCAATCTTCAATGTGACTTCTTTTTCGCTTCCTTCCATTTTCTGTCACCCCTTCAGCTTCGTTTCTCCTTCCTTGCTCTTTTGATCAGTCTCTCTTCTTCTGGAATGGGCGGGGGAACCGGCTCACCAGAAAGTTTTTGGACTGCCCCGAATCTGGGCGGGCACACATCATAACAGGTTCCGCATTTGATGCACTTTGACTGGTCAACTACGTGAACTTTCATCTTTTCTCCGATTATAGCATCTGCCGGACAGTTCCGGTGACATATCATGCATGCTTGACATTTTTCCGGGTCAATATAGTAAGATACTAGTTCTTTGCATGCTAATGCGGGGCATCTTTTCTCCTTTATATGCGCTTCATATTCGTCGCTGAAGTAACGGAGAGTGGTCAGCAGGGGATTCGCGGATGTCTGCCCTAGAGCGCAAAGAGAAGCGACACTGGTTACCTCCGCGATTTTTTCAAGCTTCTTTATGTCTTCCTCTGTTCCTTTACCGCTAACAATCCTGTTCAATATTATATTGGCTTGCTTCAAACCTTCCCGGCAGGGTGTACATTTTCCGCAGGATTCATCGCATAAGAAATTTACAAAGTAGCGGGCTA
>CAYVVO010000219.1:0-8144 GCA_964455275.1 uncultured Candidatus Bathyarchaeia archaeon
TGTTAGCCATAAACTCGTTAATGTAAAGATTTTCGGGAACTTCAGGTTGAGTGGGCTCACTAGGATTCACAATTTCACCCAACTCGTTTGAAGAGCCAGAAGTAGGCGTCAAATAGACCCAGCTTGCAGTTCCATCAGGCAGCCTACCATACGCAACGTCATCAAACTGCTCAGTAAAAACAATCCAATCAATCAGGGTTTCGCCATCGCTGGC
The DNA here is from genome assembly GCA_964455275.1 of uncultured Candidatus Bathyarchaeia archaeon. Taxonomy (GTDB): domain Archaea; phylum Thermoproteota; class Bathyarchaeia; order Bathyarchaeales; family Bathyarchaeaceae; genus Bathyarchaeum. Next base: position 215 of record CAYVVO010000219.1, read on the forward strand.
ATAAAGTCCGATGGATTCACCGCTAGCGTTAAGGCTGAAGCTGGCATGCAACAGGCCTCTGTCGGGAAGGTTATCAGCCCAGATGACCAGATAACCGCCAGCTTCTATAACGGTGTTAGATGGAAACGGCCAATCGTCTGGGTTATCTAAGTCGTCAGTCATGTACATGCCGCCTAGGTCAACTGCTTCTGTGCCGCCGTTGTAGAGTTCAATCCAGTCAGGATAACTGCCGTCAGGACCGGCAACAGCAGCGTCGTTGTTGGCCATAAACTCGTTAATGTAAAGATTTTCGGGAATTGCATCGAACTGGTTGGACAATGCAGGCGTTACAACCTTATTGAGCACATGCCATAAGCCTTCACCGTCAGGAAAACGTCCAAAAGAAACGTCAGCATCAAGTACAGGATAAGAAATGCTGTCAACGAGCACATAACTTGAGCCATCATTCAAGTATAGATACAGGTCGCCGCCGCCTGGGTTGAGGCTAAAGGGCGCATGATAGGCTCCTTCGCTGGGTTCACCGTCAAGCCAAAGCAAAACGAATTCCCCATCGTCAAGATTCTGTGCAGGTAGCTCCCACTTGTTTGGAAATTCCAAATCATCTGTCAGGAATAGCCCCCCAGTGTTTACTGAGCCAGGTCCCAGATTGTAGATTTCCACCCATGGGTCATAGTCGCCCATATTGTCGGCTATTGTGCCATGGTTGACGGTCATCAAATCGTTTAACTGGGTATCAGTTTTTTTCGCAAACGTGTTAAGCTGAGTGTTAACGTAGGCTGCTCGTCTCTCCACAAAATCGACGATTGCTTCAAGTTCAGGCTCGAAATCCTCAGCGTTTGTCCATAGGTTAGGGTCGTTGTAGATTTCGTCGCGGATAAGGTCTGCCAGCTCTTGAATTCTAGCGTTTACAGAATCGGCATCAAAGCCTTCTCTAAGCATCTGTGCGAGTGCACGAAGATATGTTCTATTGTAAGATTCAACCGCCATAACCCGCTCTATTAACATTAGAGTGTTACGTAAATCTTCATCTCCACCAGGTGGTCCGAAGAAGAATCCGCCTCCAAACCCACTCATTGAGGATGGCGGAAACACACCATATTCTGTTGGGTCTGTATTAGCCCCCATACCCATCCCGAAATTTCCGAATACCAAGTTGGCATCCCACAGCAGATGAGTGAATTGCCCAGTATCGCTTCGATCGTAGAGGTAATAATTGCGTGCGTTTCCAATGTATGAGTCACCGCTGACGAAGAGGTCGAGAAGCGCTATGGAATACATTGCTGATTCAACATCAAAGATGGGCTCAAGTTTATCGGGCAATTCGGATATTGGAGTATTTGTCAGGACATTTGTTAACCAGATCAGGTCTGACCAATCGTTTATCTCTTCATTGTTTTTGAGCTCGTATGATGTGTAGTATGATTCGGGGTCTGGACCAAGATATCCGAGAGTGCCCTGTTGCTCAACCTTGTAAAGGTTGCCACTCTCATCATCCCCAAAACGGCTTTCAACAAAAGTATTGTCCATGTGTTCCATCGCCAAGTAAAGACCATAGTATTCATCGTTAACGTATACACGCGTGAAGACTGAACGGGGCGCAGGCACATAATTGCTGGCAAAGTCCATGAACAGTTTCTCACGAATCATAGATGGATCAAGCGCACCATTGTTTAGATTCAATTTTTTGAGACCAAAAAAGTTTGTTTCTTCACCATCTCCCTCATCATACAGGTTAAAGTCAATCCGGAAAGGCTTCTTTATATCCTCATCTTCAACCACCCCACCTCCGCCAAAAAAGCCGCCACCGCCAAAAAAGCCGCCTGCAAAACCAAACGTGGACAAGCCCTTGAAACGTACCCCAACAGGGTCTATTTCAATACCATGAGAAACAAAGCGAGCCGAAAAATAGGGATCCGACGTGGTACGATTACTATCATGCCCAGCATATAGAGTATCATACCAGTCAGGGTCATCAAAATACAGGCGAATCTCATGAATGTAACTGTCATCAAAAAACACACTTGCCTCATTAACTACATTACTTTCATCAGTCCAAGAACTCGCATCCGCAGCACTAGTTTGAACAACATCAAACACCATACCAACCAACAAAAGCGCAGAAAATAGAACAGCTAACGCTAATTTCGACTTCCTTAGACGCAGACCATTACCATCCAGTTTATTCACCATCTAACCTACCGTCCACACTCAATTGAAGGAACAGCGGCAGTTAAGCAACATCAGCGTTGTAGCTGACAAGCGATGCGTCCCTTACACCTTTAATCTTCAGCAGTTCATCCACTTTTGATGCATCTTTTGCTTTCATCCGAACTTCAAGCATCAGCTCCACCCCAGCAGAGGTTACGGTTCGAGATCTGAGTTTGTTTTCTGGAAGTGCTTCTTGGACTGCAGCTTCAGCGTCAGTTGAATAGTGGAGCACCAGAAGGTATGGGTCGTTGCTACGTAGGTTTGCTCGGCTCATCACGAACAAAAATAACCCGATTATTGGGGAACCCACTATGGCTATCATGTATAAGCCTGCGCCGCTGATGATGCCCACTGCGATAGCCCAGAACGTGAACACGATATCGGCGGGGTCTTTGATGGCTGTTCGGAAGCGCACTATGCTCAGGGCGCCTACCATGCCTAGGGAGAGGGCGATGTTGGAGCTGATTGGTAAGGTGACGAGGTTTACCACAAGTCCGGTTAGCACCAGCCCGACGTTGAAGTTTCGGGTGTAGATGACACCCTTGAAGGTTTTTCGATACATGTAGAAAATGAACAGGGTCACCATGAAGGTGACAATTAGGCTCAACAATACGCGATCGATTGTGAGCAACTGATAGCCATTGGGTGGATTCAAGAATTCAGCCATTAAATCATTTAGGTCCATTTGTTTCATCCAAGCGGTGCTTCTATATAGTTCTATGTATTAAATGTTTTTCACAATTTGACATATATTTGTGTTTAGCCAGTTTGCAGAATGCATTATTCAAAGGACCAATTAGATACTGTTCTCTAAGCACGTTTCTACAGTTATCCAAGAATGGAAACGTTACTTTTGTGTATGCGCCGCAGTTTTTCCACATTTTTTCGAGCAACCTTTTGTAAATCAACAACTTTAGACACATGTGACGCGTTTAGATAATCAGAGAGCGTGAACCGTGAAATTATTCTTGAGAATAAGCAAGTGTTAAACATGGATGTGAGGAGAAGTGGGATGTGGTTTTAGAGGGTGATCTGTTTCAACCACTAAAGCATCTGGTTTCGTGTGACACAATATTTAATACTTTGTTTACAAATAAACAGTGCAAAGAAGAACGGTTAAGCGTATGCCTTCACCATCCAGACAGCAGAAGATACTCATCGCCTCTCTCTGCACGCTACTACTGATTCTTCTACCCAGCAGCTGCCTAGCCGCCACCCACAAATACAGCTACGAACTTGTAGATGTCCCAGGCGGCTCCACAACTTATCGCTTAACGGTCTCAGTAACTGACGCGCTCTATGAGTATTACAGAAGCCAAGACCACAAACTCTACAGTTACGATTTCTCCAAATTTGTGACCCCGGACGCTCTGAAACCAGTTGCAGACGATCTGTGGAGCATCTACAGCAACAACGAGGACTTCGCCAATGGCGTCCTCATGATAGTGCATCAGATTCCATACGCAGAGAGTGACCCCCAAAAATATCCGGTGGAAACCATTGTTGAAAACGAGGGCGACTGCGACCTTTTATCTCTAATAGCAGCCTCCATAATGAAGGCGGGCGGGCTCGACGTGGTCCTGCTTCTCCTCAAAGATCATGATCACATGATGTTGGGGGTTCACCTGCCAGAAAACCCAAAGGACGCCCGCACTCAGGCTTACTTTTACGAACATGAAGAAAAAAAATACTACGTAGCCGAGGCTACTGGGGGCGATTGGGAAACGGGATGGCGCGTCGGCGAGTGCCATGAGAGCCTCCAAAGTGCCTCAGCAAAAATAATACCTCTAGAAAATTATGAAAGGTCAGCTCCGGGACAAGTTTCATCCAGCTACAGCATCCCTGATTCCGCGTCAATTTACATGTCGCTTTCCACGGATTTCGCTGTTTTCCAAAACAACGTGGAGATAATGGGGTCGCTTTCGCCTTCCTTGGCAGGAGAAAACGTTACGTTGTACGTCAGTTCTTTGGGTTCTCCTTTAACTATGCTGGCAACGGTGGTAACCGACAGCAATGGACAATACTGTTACACGTGGTATTCTCCACCCGGCGGCGTACATTCTGTTAGAGCCAACTGGTCGGGAGACGATGAGTACAGCGGTGCAGACAGCAACACATTCAGACTTGTAGTTGTACCCTCCGAGTATCTGATGGTCGGCGTCACTCTGATCTGCTTTTTGGTTATTTTCCTCATAGTGATGTTGGCAACGCGAGGAGGAACATCGGAAAACTTTGAAGAATGGAATTTCGCAGATTACCCCCAAGACTTTTAAAAACCTCCTCTAACAGAAGAAAAGCGGGAAATATTCCAGCTACGGGGACGACGCGACAATGAGCCTGAAAATCGACTTTAAACTTAAAACCCGTTTTCCAGACCTAAACGTTCTCACCCTCCACATCGAAGGGTTACATGTTCATAAGAGAGACAGTGAACTGGAAAAGTTCAAGGTTGAGGTAATGAGGCAGGTTAGAGACGATTACAGCCTAGACTCGGTAAAGGATCAGCCGACATTCAGGGCTTACAGAGACTTTTTCTGGAGCATAAAAATAGACCCAACAAAAATCCGTCCAGCAGCAGAAGCATTGATTCGGCGAATTCTGGCAGGAAAAACGCTTCCATGCATAAACACGCTTGTTGACGCCTACAATCTAGCTTCCATCAAAAGCAGAATCGCCTTAGCAACCTTTGACGCAGATAAACTGGAGGGCGACCTTCTGATGAGGTTTGCAGAGGAGGGCGAGCAATTCTATGGAATTGGAATGGAGAAACCGTTGATTCTGAAAGGGGGAGAAATAGTTGTCTCCGACAGCGATGAGCTTGTGGCGGTTTATCCTTATCGGGACGCGGACAACACGAAGGTAACCGATAAAACAAAAAACATTGTAGTCGTGGTTTGTGGAGTTCCGGGCATACCAAAAAGTGACTTGGAGGTCGCTTTTCAGGTGGCGGTGGAGTATATAACTCGTTTCTGTGGCGGAAAAAAGGGCGTCTAGTCTTGCCGCCGCAAGAGATGCTGTCTCACGGGTGGTTAGGTAAAACATTTATAGTATCGTTACGTGTAGTATCTCCATCCAGTTACAGGTTAGAGATTAATGACTGAAGAAGAAACGAAGACCGAAAGTGAAGAAACCCCAACCGAAGAAGTAACGAAGCTGTTGATTGACAAACCATCTGATTTTAAGTTTCACGCGGCGTATCTGGCTTATTCTGAGACATGGGAAAAAATAAATTCGCCAGACATCAGAACTGAATTGAACAACATCCTGAAAGCCCTATCTAAAGAAGAGATGGGCTACTCAAGCTTCTACAGAACATTAGATGAGTATAGAAGGCATGGCTCTAAGCACTACGAATTCTCGAGAGAACGCATAGAAACCCAGAGAAAAAGAGACTGGAGAAAAAAACGAAACAAACAAGAACGAAACTCAAGACACAAAGGAAGACACTGAGGTTCCAGTGTCCCTGAGTTAAAGATTACTTCGTAGTTTCTAATGTTTTAGTGCAAATGAGAGCCGCAGACGTGAAGTTTTTACATATTTATCTAGTCAAGGAAATTTGACTAAATGTATCATTTAGCTAGTCAAGAAACCTTGACAAAAACCCTTTTACACAATACAAACACAACAATACATTGTTAAAGGGAGTAAAATGAAAAGAGTCTACGCAAGGCTCACGGTTTTACTTATTCTATGTTCGTTATCAATACCCACCCTTAGTGTTACATGGATACCAGAAGTCAAGGGAGCAGAACAAGGTTTTTTCGAAGAAAACTTTGAAAACTACAATGTTGGAACATTCCCATCTAGTGGCGGATGGGAATTATGGTATAATGGAGCAGGAACTGATCAGCAGATTATTGTGGATAATGTTTCTGTTTCTCCAACCAAATCGTTGAAGCTTCTTGGCTTGGATTATTGGGCTGGTTTTGCAGCTAAAAGGTTCACGTCAACCTCATCTACGATAGGTTTTGAAGTAGCGGTTAGAGTTGAAGAAAACAATGGACAACCCAAAGATGATGCAAGAGTAGCATTCACCACAAAAGTGAGCAGTTCTATCTCCCGTGAATATGCACCAGTCACTTTTCAGGATAGTGGAGTAATTACTTCGGGCAGTCAGGTTCTGCAATCTTATGTTGCTGACAAATGGTACAAAATCAAGGTGATCATGAACAGAGACAAAGAGGCGTACTCGGTTTGGGTTGACGGAGAATTGAAGGGCGAAAACTTGGCAGTAACAACCACATCAGGCAACATAACTGATCATCCTTCCTACGAAATTGAGGCGTTTTCGGTCAGTCAATGCTACAATAGCGTCACAGCGTATTTTGATGACGTTAAAGTCTTCGAGGCTTCCGAGGTAAATCCCAGACTGGAATTGGTTCCAAACAGAGGAGTAGAAACAGCCACCCTAGTGGGCTCCGGGTTTGCGCCTAACTCGAAAATAGCTGTCACATGGGATGGCACCCTGATACCTACAGTGCCAAGTCCGCTAATCGCTGACGGTTACGGAAACTTCACAGCCATAATCAGCGTCCTGAACCAAACCGACGGAACATACACAGTGAAAGCCTTTGACGAGATGGGAAACAAAGCCGCTGCAACATTTACAGTCACGCTGGGGTCTCCATCGCAGACACATATCACAGTTCCAGACGATTACCCCACTATACAGGAAGCAATAAACCACGCAGATAATGGAGACACAATTGTTGTCAAAGCCGGAACATACTACGAACACATTGCTGTAAACAATTCCGTATCTCTAATTGGAGAAAATAAGGAGACAACAATCATTGATGGAAACGCCACAGGGACTGTGGTCTCGATTACGGCAAACCGTGTAATTGTCAGCGGGTTTACGATACAGAATTGCGGCAATTACCCCGGCAGAATTCTTCAAGCCAATTCTAATGGCAACAACATAACTCATAACGTCATTCTGAACAACGGCGATGGTAAAGGAATCTCTCTTGGCAGTTCCGTGGGTAATATCGTCTCTGACAATGAGGTTTCAAACACTTTTTACGGAATAATCCTCAGCGGTTCTAGCTATAACATTATTTCTAATAACCATGTTTCACACACTACGTACGGAATCTACATTTATGATTTCAGCGATAATAATCTTATTTTTGCAAATAATATCTCAAACTGCAGTAACATGGGAATGTTCCTTGGACCAGCTTCAGCTAGCAGTCAGGTTATATCTGGTAACGTTGTTTCCAATAATACCATTCTGTCAAGTGACACTGGAATCATGCTTGGGGGAAGGTCTTCCAATAGCACTTTGATTGATAATGTGATAAAACGAAACTCGTGGGGTATTTATCTGCAGGGTACCAATAATAACACTTTATCTGGAAATGACATAAGAGACAACAGTTTGGGCATTTATATGGACGGGCAGTGTAACTACACCAAATTCTATCATAATGATTTCATCAACAACAGTAGGCAAGTTAACAACAGGGCAGAGTTGTATTCTCTTCCAATATATTGGGATAATGGCTATCATTCTGGAGGAAACTACTGGAGCGACTACAACGGCGTAGACTACAACGGCGATGGAATAGGTGATGTTCCATACATTATTGACGAGAACAATCGAGACAATTATCCACTCATGAGCCCTGACATAGTAAACCCTTCTCATTCAAACCAAAGCACTGTTGACATGGCACCCCCAAACATAACAGATGTCTCTCAGGAGCCAGTCAGCATT
>CAYVVO010000220.1:0-2638 GCA_964455275.1 uncultured Candidatus Bathyarchaeia archaeon
CTTGGTTACCCATATTTCGTTAAGCAGCTTGAAGAGACAGGAGACATCAACACGGCTACTGTCCACGCTTTCCTGAAGATTCTCGCAGAAGTCCCGGATACCTTCATCGCCCGAAAGGCTGGTCAAGCTAAGGCGGAAAGCATCTCAGCCGAGGCTGGACGGGTCTTAATGGAGGAGGGTTTAGCAACGCCTTTGGGAAGAAATCTGCTCCAAAAGCTTGACAGCAAACTCAGAAACCCAGAACACAACCTGAGCCCAGGAACAACAGCGGACATAACCGAGGCAGTGTTAGCTCTCAACAACCTAAACGGCTACAAACCATAGGACAGTCTATATCTACAACAGTTTTCTTTTGGTTGCTTCAACCAAGCCGATGGGTCCAGTCATCATCACGTCGCCCGCGGGAGTTGCGAAATGAACAGGGAGATTTGTTTTGGCTAAGACCTTCCTGTTTGGTCCGGTCACCACCACTTTTTCGATTTCAGAGAATCCGGGCGGTTTTTTCAGATAGAACATGCCGTGTCCATTGTCTTCGAAAACTTCTTCATCGCAGAGCTTTCCGTCTGCAAAATCCCTTAGAAGCCTCTCCATCTTCTGCGGATTCAACAGTCGCGTATGATGCTCCAATACTGCGGTGACTTCGCCCCTTGCTATTATTGCAGCCATGGTGTGCCCATTGCCCACATTAACCGCCAGAATCGGATCAGCATTCTCTACCGCCGGGTCCATTAGACACCCAAGTATCGCATCCGGAGAAGTATCCATAACCACCACCTGTGCATTCGGCAGCTGTCTTTTCGAGGCATGCACAGCGGACTTCATTCGTGGATAATATGGGGGAATTTCGTTTTCCCTGAAGGCGAATGCTTCAGGCTTCGGATTCTTTTTCAGCAGTTCCCTGATTTTGTTGATGCGGAACCGTCTGTTGCTCATTTCCTCTGGGAAAACTCCGTGGTCCTGAACTGCAACGGCAACAAAATCTATGTCCGAAAAGGGTTCCCCAAAAAACTTCAATAAGCCACGTAGTTTCCCGATGTTTACTTCTTCAAGAACTATTGTTTCTCCCTCGAAGTTTTCTGGTCCAGAATCGTGGACGATTTCTATCCCCAGTTCTCTGACTTGATCCAGATTATTTCTTACAGTGTACGCCGCATTTTCTGTCATAAACACTCCAAGTCCAGCTTCAACATGTTGCTTCAGAGCATGCGAAAAGGCTCCTCCACCTATTATGTCTCCCTTAACAAAAAGGTCCTTACCTTGGCGAGTTGCGGTTTTCACTTTCGCTGCAAAAACTAGAGATGGGGATGGCAGAACCATCTTTATGCAGTTCTCGACACTCCGTTTTTGGTCATCATAAAGCAGGATGTCTTCAGTTCCAGCACCTATGTCTATGGCTAAAATCTTCATAGATTGTTCCTCTTAACACTGTTGCCGAATCTGCTGACCAAAAATAGAAGATGCCTCTCATCTACCTTTCGATTAACTTCGCAGAAATAACGCCTAGTGCTGTTTGTTCATTTCAGGTCTCTTAGCATGGATTGCCGCAACAGTGGCGCCAACATTGCCTTCGTCAACAACCAACATTATCTGTGATGTATGCGGCGCAAAGATGCCCCGTTTTATGTTGATTTCCGGTATGGCTCCTATGGCGATTGAGGCAACTCCAGACGAATATTTCATTCCGTCTCCAATGAGGGTGACTACGCCAACGCCATCTTCGATTGTTAAATCTTCATCAAAGCCTCTGAGCCGTTCCTCATTTTTTCTCAGAAACTCTGAATCGAGAAACAGAAAATCTCGAATTCTCTTCCCTGTCTCAAGTGTCTCGATTCCCAAATCAAGGAAGTCGTTGCGGTTTTCCCAAATCCTCAAAGCATCCTCCAATGATCGGCTGTTCTGGTCATCCATTGTAAGAATTGCGCATCCTGTTTTTCCTGTTACACACTTCACGGTTTGGTCGCCATTGCTTTCAGACCGAATTATCGTGTATTCTTCGGGTCTAGAGATTGGTGTCACCTTTATGGGTTGTTTGAACTGTTTTGCCATCGAGATGGCTTCGCCTTGAACAATCTTCATTCCCATCTTAGATGCTTTGTGGGCTTCATTGTAGCTGAGAGATGCCAGATGCTCTGTTTTCTGGTCTTTAACTATAGATGGATCAGCACTTTGAACAGACACTTCTTTGAACAAAACCGTTTCAACGTTATATCTTTCCGTCAATAGGCACGAAACAAAAACTGCTGTAAGATCAGAGCCGCCTCTTCCAAGCATTGTTTCCAGCCCGTCACTTGTGATGCCTAGGAAGCCTGCTTGCACAACCACGTTTCCGCCTTCCAGTGACTGAGCGAGGGGGTTAATCCTGTTTTTGCTCAGCTCGTAATCTGGGGTGGCATTTTCGAAGTTGTCATCTGTTACAATAGGCCATTGCTCTTTGGGAATGTGGCAGGAATCTAAACCGCTGCTTTTCAGGATGTATTCCATGAGAACAGATGTTGGCAATTCTCCGCCATTGGTTAGAACTTTTGCTTTAACGGTTCCCCGAAAACGCTTATTGATTAAAGAGACAGCTTCATCCATCTGCTGCCGATATTCTTGCAATTCATGAATAACCTGCTTCAGATACTTGCCTTTGACATAG
>CAYVVO010000221.1:0-3346 GCA_964455275.1 uncultured Candidatus Bathyarchaeia archaeon
TTTTCCTTCACCGAATCCACCCGATCTACCGGAAGTAAACGGGATCGTTGAAATGCTTGGCTCTAACCCCTTGAGAAATGCTGGCAGCATCATCGAAAAGCTGGAGGGCTCCTACGTTTTTGCCTTTGCTGACTCCAACAAGGTAATCGTTGGGCGGGACCTGTTTGGGGTGACTCCCCTCTACTATGGCGAGAATGATACAGTGTGTGCGGTGGCTTCTGAGCGGAAGGCACTGTGGAAGATAGGATTAGAGGATGTGCGGTCGTTTCCTCCGGGGCAAATCGCAGTAATGGGTAATCATGGTTTCTCTTTTCATCCCGTTAAGCTGTTGCGGATGCCTCCCAAAGAAACCGTGGACATGGAGACTGCGGCGCGGGCTCTTCAGCTTCTTCTGCTAGAATCGACCAGGAAACATGTTTCGGACCTTGAAGCGGTGGCTGTTGCTTTCTCCGGGGGCGTGGACAGCAGTGTTGTTGCTGTTTTGGCAGAAAATGTTGGGTTAGACGTTCAGCTGGTTTCGGTGGGGTTGGAGGGTCAGCGCGAAGTCCTGTTCGCTGAGGAGGCGGCTGAAGCGTTGGGTTTGCCTCTGCATCTTCAAACCTACACCGTGGGTGAGCTGGAGCAGACTCTTGCAGAAGTTTTGTGGCTGATCGAGGAGCCTAACCCCGTCAACGCATGTATTGCTGTTCCCTTTCACTGGTTGGCTGAAACCGCCTCGAAGCTGGGGTACCCTGTTCTGTTGGCTGGGCAGGGGGCTGACGAGCTTTTCGGAGGCTACCAACGATACCTCACAGAATACAGTCGGTCAGGCGCTGAGGCTGTGGAACAAAACATGTTCCGTGACATCGAAAACGCTTACCAAGCGAACTTTCAGAGAGACAATCAGGTTTGCTCTTATCGTGGAGTGGAGCTTAGGCTTCCGTTTATCGACCGTGACGTTGTCGATTTTGCGTTACGTTTGCCTCTTCGTTTGAAAATTAATTCAGTTGAGGACAGGCTTCGGAAGAGGGTGTTACGGTGTGCGGCTCGCAACCTAGAGATTCCCCGTTTCATGGCTGACAAGCAAAAAAAGGCGGTTCAGTACACGACTGGAGTAACAAAAGCTCTTCAACGCTTAGCAAAAGCCGAGAACTTAACGCTGCGGGAGTATATTAAAAAGATGTTCAGTAAGGTTTACTTCTCAAAGAAAAACTGAACCACCCACTCATATTAGGAGACTAATAGAGGTACATTGTTGTAAACAGTGTTTTTTCTGGAAAACCAAGAGACAACAAGTTTAGTTAACCCGCAGAAAAAAAAGCAGGTTAACAGGTTCACCTGTGGAGCCTCTTTTCAGCTAAAAGTAAATAAAGGTAATCTACGATACTTACGCCAACAAAAAAATAGGATCATCTCTGATGGTGTTTCACGTGAAAAATGCACATACACACAAAAAATTTTTACCAACGGTGGTAGTTTTCATCATGATTATTTTAACTCTGTCACTATTCTTGGCGCAGATGTCCCTTGTTAGTGCCCAAGAGGGGGCGGCAAGCCTAACCGGCGCAATCTATCATGAGGGCGTAGACAGCGACGAGGATGAATTCTACGATTCACTAGACATCGGAGTCGAAGTTAACGTTACCGCCGCAGGAACATTCAAAATAAAAGTATCCGGGCTGTACGATTCCGAATCAAACACCATCGATGTCTCGAACCAGAATTCCACAACCCTTGACACGGGAGTTCAAGTCGTCTACGTCTCCTTGGATGGTACAAGCATCTTCGAGTCAAAACTCAATCCCGTCAACGTTTCCCGCATCACCCTATACGATGAATCTGACGCCTTGCTGGATTCTCTGTCTGACATCTCCTTGTCTGGAGGCTACTTTTTCGGAGCGTTCGGGCTTTTGCCTGCAAGCCTCACCGAAACAATCTACGATGAGGGAGTGGATACCGATGGCGACGGATACTATGATTACCTTAATTTGGGCGTAGAGGTTAACGTTACCGCCGCAGGCACATACACTGTGGATGCTGGTGGGATTTATGACGCCTCATACAATTACGTTAGTGTCCAGACCAAGAATACCTCGTATCTTGATGTGGGCATTCACGTTGTCTACCTGGAATTAGATGGCACAGAAATCTATGCAGAATCTGTTAACCCTACCTCGATTGCCGGCATCCTCCTTTACGACGAATCCAATACCACGCTCGGTGAGGTGAATGACCTCACATTGCCCACCTCATATATCTACGACCAATTCCAACGCCCAATTGTTGAAATCGAATTCAGTGAGATAGAACGAAAGATAATGTTAGATCAGTCGGGAAGCATCTGCGTTACCAATGCTTACCAAATAACCAATTTAGGTTTTCGGGCAGAAACCGTTGAACTTGGTTTCCCAGAAGATGCCTACGACTTTGAGGTGCGGGACGAAATGGGAACAGTTGAGACGTCAACGGAAAACAATACGATGACCGTGACTCTCAGAAGCATCATAGAGACAAACGAAACGGAGACACTTCATCTAATTTACCATATTCCATGGAGCATCCACATCAGCCAAAAGGACGGAAACGACTACACCTTAGATTTCACCTTCTATGAACAATTCAACTCAACAATAGGGAAATTAACTGTCTCCATAGCTCTCCCCAAAGGCGCCGAATCCAAATCATCACATCCTCTAGACCCCGTCAGCATCAAAAAAAGCGACCTTCAGGAAACCATGAGCTTCACTTTCTCCAATGTGACGCCTTCCGACAACCTCAACTTCGAAATCAACTACGAATACAACGTGTTCTGGGGCTCATTCTACCCAACCATCTGGGTGGGAATCCTAGCTGTTGTCGCGTCAGCAGTATTGCTTTTCTGGGGCACACCAAAAACCATTTCTGCCTCCACAATTCAGGTTCCATCTAAAGACCTCAGAAGCTTCGTTGATTCATACGAAGAAAAAATAAAAATTCAGTCAGAGCTTGAATCCCTAGACGAGCGGTTACGTAAGGGAAAAATTCCTAGACGCAGATTTAAGGTTAGGAAAAAGATGCTGGACTCACGCCTCTCCACGATTTCCAGGAATCTCTCCTCTCTCCGTGAGACCATAAGAGCCGCCGGTTCCCAGTATGCAAACATGATGAGACAGATCGAAGTGGCTGAAGCAAACCTTGAAGGCGCAGAAAGAGACATACAGCGAGTGAAACAGAGGTACAGACGCGGAGAAGTTTCCAAAGGCGCATACACAAAGCTTGTGGAAGAATACAATGGCAGAATTGAGGAGGCGGAGGCAACAATCGACGGGGTTCTTCTGAGACTCCGTGAATAGTTTCCTTTTTTTACAAAACGTTTTTATTTCATTGC
>CAYVVO010000222.1:0-2123 GCA_964455275.1 uncultured Candidatus Bathyarchaeia archaeon
AACGGAGAACGGTGCGAGGAGATCGCCCCTGGCGTCTACGAGACCAGCATAACTTCTTGGAGTCCCATTCAACAGGTGACAGTTCAAACCGACGCCGCAGACTTGCCCAGCGAAACATGGACAACATCAACATTTCATGCACTAAACACAGGTTTTTATCTTGCACTCTTTGTAGGGATTGTGATAGCTGTATTGCTGTTGAGATGGCTAAGCTGCAGTCCCAGCCAAACCACAGAATGAATCAATTGGCATAAAGCTTTCACATATCCGTCTAGTCAAAGAAAATTGACTAAAACTAGTCAAGAAACCTTGACAAAAACTCTCTTAACTAAAAATGTTAAATTCTATTTAGGGGATAGAGGGTGAGGTCTAAGAAACTGTTTTCTTTAAGCATGATGCTTTTTGTTTTGTTAGTTTTTGGTTTTGTTGTTTCGATTGAAGCATCATTGGCAACGTGGAGTCGAACATACGGAGGAGAAAGTATGGAAGTTGCCCATTGTTTGGTGGTGACTTCTGACGGAGGATACGCACTAGCTGGTTATACATGGTCCTTTGGTGCTGGAATTGCAGATTTTTGGTTGATTAAAACTGATGCGCTTGGGAACGAGGAGTGGAACAGAACATACGGAGGACCCGGTTATGAAGAGGCCTATTGTTTGGTTGAGACCTCTGATGGAGGATACGCACTACTTGGTGATGCACTGTTGGTTAAGACTGATGCTTATGGGAATATGGAGTGGAACCAAACATACGGACAATTTATCCGTGCGTTGGTTGAGACGTCTGGTGGAGGCTTCGCACTAGCAGGCCACAAAAATGATGATTTTTGGTTGATTAAAACCGATGATTATGGAAACATGGAGTGGAACATGACATACGGAAGAGGACGTTCTGATCGTGCTTATGCGTTGGTTGAGACTTCTGATGGAGGATATGTCCTAGCTGGCGAAACAATCTCTAATGGTTATGGGGATAGTCCTTACTGGGAAAGCTGGTTGGTCAAAACTGACGCGTCTGGAGTCATGGAGTGGAACCAAACATGTATCAGAGGTGGGGCTCGTGCGGTGGTTCAGACTTCTGACGGAGGATACGCGCTAACCGGGTATATAGGCGCCCTTAATCCTCTAATCGGTATCGAGTACTATTGTTGGCTGGTGAAGACTGACGCGTATGGGAACATGCTGTGGAACTGGACATACGGTGATGGGTCAGCCCTTTCGTTGATGGAGACATTTGACGGAGGATACGCACTAGCAGGCAGTGCAGGACTGATTAGGATTGACGCACATGGGAACATGATTTGGAACCAAACATACAAGGGAGGAACAGTTTATGCGCTGGCGGAGACTTCTGACGGAGGCTATGCCCTAGCAGGAAATACAGGATCTATAGTTTCTGGAAAAACCGATTTATGGTTGGCTAAAACAGACGAGCTTGGATTTATTCCAGAGTTTCATCCCCCATACATTTGCGTGGGTTCCCCACAAAACAAAACCTACACCACAGACAGGGTTTCCTTGAACTTCACTGTCAATGAGGAAGCCTCGTGGATGGGCTACAGCCTAGACGGACAAAAAAACGTGACAATAACAGAAAAAACACTAACCTTAACGGGATTAACAGACGGCTCACACAACATAGTAGTCTACGCAACAGACACAGACGGAAACACAGTAACATCAGAAACAACCCACTTCACCATAAAAGCAACCCCAACAAAATGGATAGCCACCATAGCAATAGCAACCGTAGCCACAGCCGCAGCAGCAATTATCATAATCTACACAAAAACAAAGAAAAAACAGAACAAAAAATGAGAACATAATAGGAGCCTAATAGAGGTACATTGTTGAAAACAGTATTTTTTCAGAAAAACCAAGCAACAACAGAATCTATTTTTTAGTTCATGATTGGATGAGGTCGCTGTAGGAGAGGGATTCAAGATTGCTTGGTTTTATCTTCAGTTTTTCCATTAGTTTTTCTAGAATCAGCCGATCCTTTTCGACGCTCTTTGGGTTATCAGAGGTTTGTCTTTCGAATTCGATGAATTTGCCGAGTTTCTTAACCGTGTCCAAGTGAATCTGGGTTCCTTCATACCAATAAATCTCTCTGACTTTCTCTAC
>CAYVVO010000223.1:0-8839 GCA_964455275.1 uncultured Candidatus Bathyarchaeia archaeon
GGCGCCCTCAAACTGAAAACCCGTGACATCCTCATTGTCCCCGGAATAGAAGTCTCCACCCTGAACGGTCACCTTCTCGGTCTCAACGTAACCGCGCCTATACCTGCAAAACTGGATATCGAAGAGACCATCCGCCTGATTCATGAGGCGGGAGGAATAGCTGTAGCGCCCCACCCTACTACCTTCTACAAGTCGCCGCCGAGCCGACGCGTAAGCTCCTATGATGCAGTCGAGGTGATGAACGCGTCCTCTATTCCCTTCCCTGTTTTCACCTATTTGAGCAAAAGATTTGCTGCTGGTTTAGGTCTTCCACAGACTGGCGGAAGCGACTCTCATTACGCTCCTGAAATTGGGGCAGCCTACACAATGGTTGAGGCTGATCCAGATGTTGACGAAATTGTGTGCGCCATCAAAAAGGGCGCTGCAGTTCCGATGGGGCACGGGATACCTTGGAAAACTAGGCTTGGACGAACTGCGTTAAAGCTGAAAAGAAAAATTTGAGAATAGAAGAGGCTACTCTTCTGTTTCTTCGAGCTGGTCTAGACCCAAGTCGATGTTGCGGGTGATTCCGGGTTCTGTGTAAGGTTCTATGTCCACGAGGTCTAGTTTGGGGATTGTGGGAAAAGGCTCTATTGTGTCTAGTTTCATTTCTGAAAGTTCCTTCGGATGCTCGAGTTTGATGAGTTTTTCCAGATTTCTAGCCATTTCAGCTTCTTCCCCAAGCCTCTATGCTGAGGAGGTCTCGAACCGCTGTGCGGATTGCCTCAGCTCTGTTTGGGTAGTATTTTTCGTCAACCAGGCTGTCTAATGCCCGAATGTAGGGTTCAGGTAGGTGTAGTGTAATCAGTTTCATTTTTTATTTCTCCGTTGTGACAAGTAACTAAGCAGAGGCTAGTTGTGTCTTATATGTCTTAATGTTAAGATATAAATATGATGCAAATATGAACATGCAAGCCTTTATAAGCTTTTCTTTTCCCTCTTTTGCGCGCTTATGCACCTTCACGCAAAAATGGTTTTGCAGAATCTTTATGTTTCTCTCGTATGATTAAAACCGTATAACTCAGATTGTGCCTTCTGTAACCGTGGCTGCGACAATTGAGCTGAAACTTGATGGTTGAAGATTCTAAGCGGGTTTATGTCAAAAGTTTTGGGTGTTCGGCGAATGTTGCGGATGGTGAAGTCATTGCCGGCTGCCTTTCAGAAGCTGGCTTCCAAGTTGTTGATTGTCTTCGAGATGCGGAAATCTTGGTTTACAATACGTGTGCGGTTAAGTCTCCCACAGAAAATCGGGTCATGGATGTTTTGAGAAAGGCGCCAAGAGACAAGCGGCTGGTAGTGACGGGTTGTCTGCCTCTGATAAACTTTGAAAGACTGAAGAGTGAGGTGGAGTTTGATGGGGTGACGGGTCCAGCGCCGGGCGACAGGATTGTTGAGGCTTTGCGTCGTGTGGCTGCTGGAGAAAAGGTTATTTTTTTGGGGGGATTTTCCAAGCCGAGTTTGTGTCTTCCCAGGATTCCGGTGAACCCTGTTGTAAGCATTGTACCCATCAACTACGGCTGTCTGGGGAACTGTTCCTACTGCTGTGTGCATTTTGCCAGGGGGAGGCTGAGAAGCTATTCGGTTGATGAGGTTGTTGAGCGGGTGAAGCAGGATTTAGATTCTGGCGCCAAGGAGGTGTGGTTGACGTCTCAGGATACGGCGTGTTACGGGAAGGACATTGGGGCAAGTTTGGCGGATTTGCTGCGTCGGGTCTGTGAGGTTGAGGGCGATTTTTTTGTTCGGGTGGGAATGATGAACCCTGATCATGTGACGGGGATGCTGGATGATCTTGCTGAAGCCTACAGAGACGAGAAGGTTTTCAAGTTTCTGCATCTGCCAATTCAAAGCGGGGACGATGAGGTTCTTGGGCTTATGAATCGGCGTTACACTGTAGAGGACTTCAGAGCGGTTGTTCAGGCTTTCCGAAAGGAGGTTCCAAGATTGACGCTGGCGACGGATGTTATCTGCGGTTTTCCCGGGGAGAGCAGAGAGGCTTTTGAGAGGACAAAGAAACTCATAGCAGAGGTTCAGCCTGACGTTGTTAATGTGTCAAAGTTTTTTTCTAGACCCCGCACTCAGGCAGAGAGGATGGTTGCTCTTTCTCCAAGAGAGGTGAAGAGGAGGAGTGGGGAGGTGGCGGAGTTGTCTAGGAGAATCAGTTTTGAGAGGAACAGGGCTTGGATGGGCTGGGAGGGAACAGTTCTGTTTGATGAGAGGGGCAAGGGCGAGTCTTGGATGGGAAGAAACTTCGCTTACAAGCCGGTTGTGGTTAAGGGTGGAGAATCTTTGGTTGGAAGGTTTGTTCCTGTTCGGGTGATTAATGCTTTCTCATCCTATCTTGAAGCCGAGCTTGTGTGAAGTTAGCCTCCGCCCACCGGAGGAACAACTGCTATGACGTCTCCTTGTTTCAGTTCCGTGTCGAAGCCCTGCAGAACGTTGATGTTTCTGCCGTTTACGAGAAACGAGAGGAAACCATGCACCTTTCCCTTCTTGTCGTAGACGTATTCTCTGAATTTTTCGCCGTATTTTTCAGAAAGCAGAGTCAGCATTTCCTCAACGGTGATGACGTTCTGCAACTGGATTTCGTCCACTTTCTTGCCTGTTATCTCCCGCAGAGAAGTGAAAAATTTGACTTCGACGTTCATCTGTTTTCTACTCCTATTTTTTCAGGGCGAAATTTATTCTATTCTATATCACAGATTAGAAGGTTCGATTAAACTTAAATAGCGCCACAAATCCTCAGATTAGCGGCACCACTCAAACTGTTGATTGAGCCGCCGTAGCTCAGTTCGGTAGAGCAACGGGCTGTTAACTCGTGGGTCGAAGGTTCGAGTCCTTCCGGCGGCGCCACAGCATCTTCTACAGAACAAACAACAGAAGGAGTGGACGACTACGTTTTGGTTACTCTTTTTCATCCTCTTCGGAGTTTTCAGCTATTTTGCGTGGTCCAGCATCTTTGGGTTTTCTCAGCTCCAGTATGGCGGGCAACAAAAGGATGATTATGAATGCGGCTATGACTATGACCAAAAATATTAGCAGGTAATGCACTGGAGTCAGATTCACGAACAAGGTGTCTTTGTTTTATCGGCTATCTGCACATATAATACTTTCCAAGGGGAAACTGATGGTTGTTTGTGCCTTGTTTTTCAGAAAAAAGGCTGTTTTCAACAATACGCTGTTAGTAGTCTCCTAATATGAAGGGGCGGTGTTGCTTCTAAGCGGATGTGTTGGGGTCATCTCAAATGCTCAAGTTACAGGAGGGGAAGAAGAAAGGGGGGTTAGAGCAGAATTGTTGATTCTGTGGGTTTTGGCGTTTTTGCGACCATGATTCTTAGTTTGCTGTTTGATTTGTTGTGCCAGCAGTGGATAATCTTGGCTGGGCTGTGGATGATTGTGTCTTTGGAGACCTCCTGTTTTTCATCTCCAACTTCCACTACTCCCTTGCCTTCTAGGACATAGAAGAAAACATCCACTGGAGTTATGTGTCGCTTCAATGATTCTCCCGGCTGCAGAGTTAAAACAATGACCTGCGCATTTTCGTGATTATAAATCTGTCTAGCGTCTACGCCATGCGGATTCTTCGAAGTAGAGATCTCACCAACTTTGGTTATCTCCAAAACATTTACCTCCAAAACACAACGACACGAAGACACATTTTAAAATTGCCATTTTTTGCCGGTTTATCCACACCATTCCCCAACAGAGAAGCCTTTAGGTCAAACCGCCCTTATGTTGCCAGCGTCTTTGCGAGCTCCATCAAACTTAGGTCCAACGGCTTTTCGTTGCTGCAGACTTGCTCAAGTTTGATGCTTGCTATTTTTCCTTCCTGCAAGGCAACCATCCTGCTTCCCTGTTTGTTCATCAGCATCTCCACGGCTTTGTCTCCGAACAGGTTAGCCAGGAGTCTGCTTCTGGCTGTGGGGTTGCCGCCTCTCTGGGCATAGCCTGTAACGCTTAATCGGACTTCTACCCTCGCCTTCTTCTCAATCTCCCGCATTAGCTTGTGGGTGTCGCCGATGCCCTCCGCAGCCACAATAATGCCTGATTTCTTGCCATTAGCAGCATTCTTCTCTAACGTCCTAACGATCTGATCCAAAGGGTATTCCACTTCCGGAACCAGAATCACCTCAGCCCCGACAGTCAACCCGATTGTAAGCGCAAGAAAACCCCTCATCCGCCCCATAACCTCCACTATGAAGATTCGGTCATGAGAGCTCGCTGTATCCCTGATCTTGTCAATCTCGATGATCGCCGTGTTCACTGCAGAATCAAAACCGATGGTCTCCTCGGTTCCAAACACGTCATTGTCGATTGTCGCCGGAACCCCCACAATCAAGGCATCCGTCTCCTTGCTTAACTCCAAGGCTCCACGTAAAGAACCGTCACCGCCAACCACAACGAGCCCCTCAACATTGTTCAGGGCAAGAGTTTCCGCAGCCTTCCGGACGCCCTCCCTCTTCCTGAACTCTGGGCTTCTTGATGTGTGGAGAATGGTGCCGCCCAAATGAAGTATCCCGCCGACGTTTCGGCGAGTCAACCGCCTAAATGTGTTGGTCAGTAAGCCGTCCCATCCTTTCTCGAAACCCAAAACCTCTAAACCCTGCGAAATGGCGACGCGAGTAACCGCTCGGATAGCGGCATTCATGCCCGGAGCGTCCCCGCCACTCGTCACCAAACCAATCCTCTTCATTATCCCTTTCCTCCACCGTAAACATTCGATACTGAAATGTGTCTCTGCCCAAAAATAAATAACTTGTAATCTTATATATTCTCAGGCTATCGCTAAAGTTAAAAATTTTTCCGCAAGATTTTTGGTTGAAACGCTCGGACACACCTCTGCATCCTTCTGGAAAAAGTCTCAAACGTGAAAATGAAAGAAGATAGCTTGAGTTGTCTTAGAATATTGGCTTCAAAAAGCTCTTCGCAAAACGATTGCGGATGCTAAGGTTTGAGTTTTTGTTCGTTAGGCTGCTTTTCTTTATAACTTGATGCACGCCAAATGATAACGCCTATAGCCATCACTACTACAAATGCTGACACAAGCCCTATCATCGTAAAATCTGTGAAAATTTTAA
This sequence comes from uncultured Candidatus Bathyarchaeia archaeon, assembly GCA_964455275.1. GTDB lineage: Archaea > Thermoproteota > Bathyarchaeia > Bathyarchaeales > Bathyarchaeaceae > Bathyarchaeum. The sequence goes on from CAYVVO010000223.1 coordinate 5,115, forward strand.
CAAAATTATTAGCTCTCAGCAGCCCCGTAAGTTCTTCCCTTCGGTATACAAACTCTAATCCACCAAATATGAACAGAAATAACAGGATCGTCAATATTGCCCAGAAAATATCGTGTTTCAACTCAGGGTAATCTTCCGTAGTCTCATCTCCTAAACCCATGTTCAGTTTTTGTATGAGCCCATGTAATTTTGTTTCTGTAGAATGCCAATCTTAAGAGCACCCAGAACCAATGCATCGAATATATGTAAAACAACGGCAAATTCAGAACACACTTTAGAAATTCTGCTTTTGTTGTACATTCCTTTCTTAATATCAATACAAACAGCAGTTGTAATGCCAGAGTTTGACCAAGAAACATCAGCAAGGGCACATAATAGAAGCTTATCCACCCCCCAGAAAATATGTGGGCTTGGTTTTGAAGCGTCGTTATTATCCCCACAAACACTCCAAGCCACAAGCACAGCGTGTAGACTGGAGAAATCAGCTGGAAGAAGTCTATTGGATTCTTTATGAATAGTTTACCCAGCGTTTTATCTTTTATCATGCTAGAGATTAACTGGATGTGTCCTGCCATCCAACGACTTCTCTGTTTAATCAACATACCGTATTTAGGCACTTTTTCATCGTACACCACCGCTTCTCTGCAGTATCCTACTGTTTCTCCAGCCACTTGAGCGCGCACGCATAAATCAAAGTCTTCTATCAGAATATTCCTAAATCCGCCAATCTTTTCCAAAGCCGATTTCTTTATCGACACACCAGTTCCGCCGAGACCCGCAGGCAACCCTACTTTTTGTTTCCCAGCCCAAAACATGCTCAGAAATATTTGGTTTTCCATATGCTGCAGGAAACAAAGTTTGTTATAGCCTGGATTTGATCCAACAATCTTTCCTTGTACAACATCGTAACCTTTTGAAACCATCATATCTACAACTTTCTCGATATAATCCTTAGATATGATGCTGTCAGAATCGAAGTAAATGAAAATTTCTCCCTCTGCATGTTTCGCCCCGTAATTCAAACCTAAGCCTTTTCCAACTTCTTCAGTGTTTAACTCGTAAACTTTGACTCTTGGGTCCTTAATCTGTCTTGCAACTTGAGCGGTGTTATCCGTGCAGTTATGTGCAACCACGATTACTTCGAGGTTCTTGTGGGTTTGATCTAAAGTCTGTTGAATTACTGTTCCAATCACAGCCTCTTCGTTCCTACAAGGAAGAAGTACGCTGACCAGCGGGGGATGTGGATTAAACTTCGGCACTACAAGCAGTTCATCTTTCTTAGAGACATGTACTATGGAAAGAAACAGCCACATGAAATAGTAAATTGAAGTGAATACGCTTATCGGAATCGTTAGAAATGATAATGAAAAGGATGAACCTCCCCCGCCTCCTCCTCCTATTACGCCTCCAACTGCGAAATAAACAGAGTAACATAAATCGGCTGGTCCGTCAGGATTAGCAATCCATCTTCCATCATAAACAAAACAGTTGCCCTCATGTGACGAATTAGAGAAGTCTAAACCCACATTCACGTAATTTAATGCATTTATTCTGCCTCCAGCTGACGCTGTTTGAATAGCGATACAATACTTCTTTCCTTCAATCAGACGAGCCTGTTCACGGAAAGTGAATGTTGTTAGCGCCCAAGAAGAATTTAATGATGATGCGTTCACTGGTATGCTGGACGCTAAAGCATTAATAAACGGTATTCCGGTAGTTCCAAATTCCTCAGCATGATCATACAAAACAGCGTACAGATCCACTGTGGGATTACCTATCTTTTTCAAATAAAACTGGGCAGAACCAATAGTTGCATTGGGTGAACTCATGTTGAATGTTTGCCCAACAGCCGCATAGCGGGTGATGTTGTTCCAATAAAAGGCTTCAATTTTAACATAATCGTCCTGATTTGTTTTGCTGTAGCTATCAATCAAATTGTCTTCGGCTCTAACAACTGGAAAAAAAACTGTTATGGCTGGACCGAAAACAGCAAAAATGAACAACATCAAAACGAGAACAGTAAAACTCTTTCGTTTAAATAACTTCACGTTTCATTTCCAGCCTAAAGTGAAAGGTAATCAATTTTTGACAATATATATCTTCCCCTAAACCCTACGATAAAGCAAACAAACCTATAATAGTAACAAGAAATACGCCAAAAAGCTTCAAAACCAAGCCCATAAGCACATGAAACAAGTTTTCGATAACTACTCAGGTTGCAACTGTACATGCAGTAATGATTAGAGTTGGAAAAATGGAATCGTGAACATTATACATATGTTCGGTAATCGTTTTCATGTGCGCTACTCCAATAGGTTTCAAATGATTGACTTTCAAATCGTCAACAAGACTTGTTTCTGGTTCTGACGAACTGGCTAATTTAAGGCAGTATTCAGAGTTATAGACAAATATCAGTGACTTATCGAAGACCCAATTCGTTTCACTTTAATGTGGATAGAAATATATAATTAAACAGCCACCAACATACTCTAAACTTGCTGTGCCCACACCCTAAACAAGAAGGTGACATCAATAACTCTAATCTCTGAAATTCGGAAGAAATCGCTACTCCACATTTCTTTACTGGTTTTTTTCATCGCAGCAATTGGCTTGTTAATGGTTTTGGATTACCTCAACATCGAAAGCATAGCCTTGTTTAATGAAAGAGGATTTTACTTCGACTACACTTGGAAAGGAAGACTGTTCCTCCTGTTCTTCTTGTGGCTCTTTGTTTTAGAATCTTCATTAAACATGGATAAACTGGCAAAAAAAGACCCGGAAACCAAGCCTAGAAGCCCCCTCAAGATTCTAGCCATTCTCATATGCGCAAGTATTCCACTAATTTACGTCTTCAGCGTTAACTTTTTGGGGTTAGATCAAACCATCATAAACCTTGGTGACATGCTTCGCGGCGAATACTGGAGAGCACATTCCGATTATTGGACGCTTATTCTTGAAGGAGACTGGCCCATAACAATGGAATATGTTGTGTTCACAATTTCTTTCTTAGCCACTATACTCTTAGCCTATGGAAAAGCGGGTTTGAAGGCTTTTTCCATCACATTAGCTCTTGGCGCGGGAATCAGCATTGCCTACCTGATAGACGTCATGTACCCCTACGGAGTGTTTAAACCTCTTCAAATGTTAGCGCTTCCCACCGCCGCATGCGCAGCCGCTTTGCTTGACATTTTGGGTTACAACTTCGCTCTATCCTTTTCGCCGGGAGTAGACGCTATGCCCATTATAAGAACGCAAGCTGGCGGTCGCTGGTATTCTGTAGGTGTTGCTTGGCCATGTGCAGGTGTTCACAGCCTGTTTCTTTACACGTTAATCGTTTTGTTGCTATTCAAAAAGTCTAACATCTCACGTTTCCGTAAGACGGTTTACTTTATTGTCGGAGCAATTGGAACATACCTTGTTAACATCTTAAGAATACTCATCTACTTTCACATCCTCGGTAACCAAGGGCTGGATGCTGCGCAGACTTTCCACAATGTCCATGCAGAATTACTTTTTGTAGCTTGGATTCTCATCTACATCTTGTTAATCATCTGCATCCAAAAGTTTAGGTTGGTAGAGAAAACAACACATGGAATACAGACGTTACGCAATTCTCTAAAAATATAGTGAAGAGCAAAACCTTCTGAAAGCAAATCCCTCCCGAAGAAAATCAATTAAGTTTAAAAGTGCCTTTCAGGTCATTAATGCATTGAAACTGGAGGAAC
>CAYVVO010000224.1:0-6764 GCA_964455275.1 uncultured Candidatus Bathyarchaeia archaeon
AGACTTTATTCGTGAAATGTCCCTGCAACTCTTTTGGCAAAAACTCCAGAAAATCTCGACTATCCCAAAAAACAATCCTGTCAAACACGTTCAACAACTTTATCTTTAACACTTACGCCTCTTCTCCTCCAGCTTCCTCCACCATCATTACACCTTACCTCCTCCTCTTCAATCAACAAAACCTCCAGTGAAAAATTCCTATCTTTAATCAGACTAGGCGTATGAACCAACTCGTGAAAAAGATCAATTACTTTCCCCTTCTTTGGAGACTTCCTCCTCCTAACAAACTCGCCTGACCTAGATACGTGAACTATCCATTTTAGTTCAGCAATGGTATAAACCAATCGAACTTTATTGTTTAAAAGTAGTTTAATCAGTTTCTTTTTGATAGCAGAAAAATTTTGGGTCTGAATCTCGACTAAAAGCTCGCCTCTAAGAACATCAACTATGAACTCATCTACTTTAACCTCAAGTTCATCTCCTGAAACCATATACCAGCGCTTAATTTCGGAATGCAGAGAATATTCAGTCATCAAATACCCAAACAACAAAAACAAATAATAACATTGTTCAAGCTTCCGGGTTTCGGGGCTAAAATTTAATGCCAATCCACAACGTTTTCCGGTTCATGTGGGATTCGTGGCGACACGAGTTAGGTCTAAATTCACGTTCAAATTTAACGCAAGAACCTGTCTCAGTAGAACCAGCTTTGATGGTTTCTGGGGAGTTGCAGGGACGGCAGCATTAAAAAAACTTGGTGTTCTTGTGTGGTTCAAAGCAATCGGGGCTAACCCTTTTTGTAGTCACCTGTGACAAAACTTAAATGTGTGTAGTCACCTCAAGCTTTCTTATGCACTTGGAGATCCGCGAAAGAAACGGACATAAAAAGTATTACTTGGCGCACTCATTCAGGGTCAAAGGCAGCGTCAGAAAAATCAGAGTTTACCTTGGCGCAGATTTGTCCCCTCAAGACCTGAAACTGAAAAGAAAACACGCTGAAGCCGAACTCGAAGAGAGAATAAAAAAAAGGCAAACGATACGCGACCCGTTCATTACAGTGCTTTCGCCTTCTGATCTGAAGGAGCTTGAAACTCTTGGAGCAAGTGGAGAACTGCGTGTGCTCCACCTTTCAGAACTCGATTGGAACAGGTTTAAGGAAGCCTTCACTTATGACACGAATGCGATTGAGGGCTCGCTTGTAGAAGCCAAAGAAGTTGCGGATATACTCAGAAAGAGGAAATGGCCTGAGGATAGAAGCAAGGAGGATATCTCCGAAACCTACGGCGTTGCCGAGGCAGTCGACTATATTCGCACGACAAAGGAGCATGTTTCCCTAAAACTCATCAAAAAGCTTCACAGGATAGTCTTCAAAAACTCAAAGCCCTTTGCAGGAAAATTTCGAGAAAAGGGTGTAGAGGTGGTGGTTACAGATGCTTTTGGAAATGTTGTGCACCGTGGAGTGCCTTCCGCGGAGGTGGAACGGCTGCTGAAAGAACTGATTGTATGGTACAATCGAAACAAGAAAAAGTACCCTCCACTGGTTTTAGCAGCCGTTATTCACAACCAATTTGAGAACATTCATCCTTTCCAAGATGGAAACGGCAGGGTTGGGAGACTACTGTTAAACAACATCTTGCTGAAGCACAATCTGCCGCCCTTGAACATTGAACTGAGAAACAGATCACAATACTATGCCGCACTTCAAATGTACGGAAAAGACCACAACATACGCCCAACTCTCGAGTTAATGCTCAAAGAATACAGGGCACTTAAGAAAATGCTTAAACAAAGGTGACTACATCTGCGCAACCTGTAGTCACCCCATTTCCCAAAAATAAATAATAAATGACCGTGGGTGAGATTTGTGGCGCCGGGAGTGGGATTCGAACCCACGCGGGCCAAAGGCCCACAGGCTTTCAAGGCCTGCGCGTTATCCACTCTGCCATCCCGGCATTCACAGTCTTTCTAGGTGCCAATCTATAAGCTTTTACACAAAATTGTTAGATATCGAGAATGAACCTGACGGTCACAGACTCTGGCTTCTTCACAATTTCCATCCGATGATAAGTCACCGATTTTACACCAACCTTCGACGGATGCTTCTCCGGATCGTACTTTTCTCCCCACGCCCTCGCATGCAATCTGAATCCCCCACCAGTTTCCTCAATGCCCGAAACTTGGAAGCGGGAGTAAAGTTTTTCCTTCAACTCGAACTCCAGAAGAACCTCCTCAAGCCAACTGTAAAGAAGCGCAGGCTCGTCTGAAGCCTCCACCATAAACGTCTCCTCGTTTCGTGCCTCAACCTTCTCCAGCTCAGTCATAACCTCAGTCATTGCAACAGCCGCGTTTTCGAAAGCCTCCTCTAAGCTGGCGCCGTAAGCCTCAACATACGCGTCGGCGGTGTGCTCCAGAAACCTGAAACGCTTCTTCATATCCAAGACCAATTTTCTGGCTGTAACCTCAAAAATATTCTGGAACCTTTCCTATAGCTGCGACAGCAAGCTTAACCGTTTTCTCCACATCATCAAGGTTCAGGATAGCCGCTGGACTGTGAATATAACGGGTTGCAACAGATATCACCCCGCTTGGCACCCCCTCCCTGCTTAAGGAGATTCTAGCGGCATCCGTGGAGCCTCTGATTCCAGTTTCCAGCTGATACGGAATCTTCTGTTCCTTCGCCGAGTCGATAAGCAACCTTAACACTTTCGGATGGGCAATCAAACCCGCGTCCGCCACAGTTAACACTGGTCCTTCCCCCATCCTTGTCGGCGCTTTCCCTTCTTCCACTCCGGGCATGCCGCCAGCCACGGTTGTATCCAAGGCAATACCTACATCCGGTTCTACCTGAAAGGCGGCTATTGTTGCTCCCCGGAGACCCACCTCCTCCTGTATTGTTCCCACGGCGTAAACGTTGCAGTCAACTTTCTGCAGTCTCCTCAGGGTTTCAATCATTATGGCGCATCCAACGCGGTTGTCGAAGGCTTTTCCCAAAACAACTTTGTTGCTTAGGCGAACAAATTTTGTGTCGAAACTAACAACGTCACCGACCTGAACGCCCATCTTCTCCGCCTCATTCTTGTCTTTGGCTCCGATGTCGATGAAGAGTCTATCCTCGTTAATGACTTTCTTTCGTTCTTCCTCAGTCTGTATGTGAACTGGTTTAGAGCCAACAACTCCGTTTAAGGGACCTTTATCCGTGTGCACGATCACTTTCTGCGCTAAAAGAATGCGGTCGTCGATTCCCCCGATCTTCGCGAATTGAAGGAAACCCTTCTTCTTTACGTTCTTTATCATGAGCCCAACTTCGTCCATGTGAGCTGCAAGCATGATGGTGGGGGCGCCTTTGTTTCCCTTCTTGAATGCAATCAAGTTTCCAAGCTTGTCTTCCCGGATCTCATCAACGTAGGGCTTCAGGTACTGTTTCATCAGGTCTCGGACTTCGCCTTCTCTTCCCGTTACTCCGTTAGCGTTCGAAAGCTTCTCCAGAGCCTCAACCAACTTCATAGAAATCATCCACAACCATAAACATCTAAAGCCGTATATCAAAATATCTAAGTTTTGTACAGATTCAACATATCAAAACGGAACTGTTTTGGCAAAACATAGAAGCAAAAGCGTTAGTTCTTGTTTCTCCTGAAATCACGTTTTCCCGTCGAAAACAGCTAAAAAACTAACAAGATTCGTTACTTCATTCTGAGCACTCTTATGTAGTCTGCAGTGTCTGCGCATGTGTCGGCTATTTTTTCTAGGCACTCTAGCAGGTCTTTCAACACGAATAATGTAGCCACATCTACTTCGTCAGTGTATTTCAGGAATAGGGCTTTGACTTTCAGGTACTCTTCATCTACGATGTGTTCTTGCGCGTCAACCTTTTTGGAGAATTCGAGTGATTGGGGAGGGTTAACTCCAATCATTTCTATGGCAGTGCTTAAGAAAACTGCAGCCTGAACTAAAGCATCTACAATTCTCACATTAACATCCAAAATTTCTTTCGGAATCTTTGTGTTCAGCAAAACCTTGATGTTTCTTGCTGAATCCTTAACATGATCTGCCAATACGTCTAAGCATTTTATTATATGTATGACGTTTTGGCGGTATTTTGAGGGCAGCTTCTGTCTAGTTAATTCGTTGAGAATTGTTCTTCGAATCTCGTCGATTTCTGCCTCGTTCTCGAATAATTTTTCAATATGCTCTTCTGCCTCTGACTTTTTTTCTTCAGAGAAAGCTACCATTATATGTTTTAGTTCAGTTACTGTTGCTATAGCCTTCGTGATTTGTTTTTGAGCTAATATGTTTGTGGTTTCTTGTTCTTTTCGAAACAAATCAAACCAAGACAATTGATTCACCTGTTACAATAAAACAATTATATGTACTGAATATAGAGGTGATGAGGCTAATTTAAGTGCTTTCCGTAATGCGTTACAAAAATCTATTGCTGGTTTTGGTAAGTTTCTATTTTTTTGTCGCCTCAATAGTTTTCATAAAAGAGTCAATAGTGCTGATTGGCTTAGACCAAGTTCACAGTCTAGTAGAGTCAGTAAACGACCCATTGACTGGCGTGTTCGCGGGCTGGTTTGGAACAGCACTTCTTCAAAGCAGCGGAGCCTTTGACTCCATAATTGTTGCCTTTGTTTCTGTCGATGTGATACCAGTATCTATTGCTGTGGCTGCAATAATCGGAGCTGAAGTTGGAACAACAGTAACAACCCAACTTGTCGCGGTAGTCGGCTACTTCAGACAAGAAAGAACAAGATTCAGAGCCTCATTTTCGGTGGCGATGCTGCATTACTGGTATAATTTCTGCACTTTAGTGATGTTCTTTTCCGTGGAATACTTTTTCCACACATTCACAAATATTGCGGTGGCTGGCGGCTCATTTTTCTCTAAAATCCCCGGGTTAATGGAAATCCCCTCAATATTCAGCCTGATTAGTCCGTGGGTAGATTTCGTGCTTGAATATATTCCTGCGTGGTTAGGTTTCATTGTGGGATGTGGGCTGTTATTGCTGTCTCTGAAGAATTGTGAGAAATATTTGTCAGCTACATTTGCTGGCGAATTTTCAGGCAGTCTGATTCGGTCAACTTTCGGGAGTACCTCAAGAGCCTTCTTGGCAGGTTTAGCCTTCACCATCCTTGTTCCCAGCACATCCGTGATGATTTCGATGCTTATCCCATTATTTACAACTGGAGTCATTGATAAAGGAAATTACCTATTGCCGTACATACTTGGAGCAAACATCGGCACCGTATTTGATGTCATGTTAGCGGCTTTAGCAACAGGTAACCCTGCTGCAATTGGAGTTTGGCTCGTTCACCTCACAATCAATGTGTTAGGCGCCCTAATTTTCTTGCCTCTAGCAAAACCGTTTAGCTCTTCCGTTAATAGGATAAACGAGTTTCTCACGTTTTCAAAGAAGCGAACGACAATATTTCTTGTCCTAAGCAATGCAGTACCCGCAATTCTCCTAATAGTTGGAGTTCTCTACTAAATACGTCAAATGAACGTCGGAGAAGAATTCTTGTTATCTCAAATAAAAGTCTATAAGTGAGTGACTATGTTCTTATGAACCAATGACTGACGAAAAAAAGGAAAAACGTACAGCTGTTTTTCCCATGTTTCTGATGGGTAGCCTGTTCGTGGTAATCCATCTTCTCTCTATGCTGATAATGAAACCTTTTGAAGAGGGGGGCATGGGTGCATTCGACAACCCGAACGACCCAACCAATCTGATTATCTTCTTCGCAATCATGTTAATAGTCACAGCCACCATACTGTTGATTGCCAAATTCTGGAAGAAACAGTTCATACAAGTCATCATTCTAGGCTCAATAGCCTACACATCATTCTTCGTCTTCTATACGCTGCTATCCTTCATGGTTCCCTACGCTACATTATCATCGTTTCTCTCCATAATCGCCGCGGCAATCTTGGTTTTGGCGCTCATCAAACATCCAGAATGGTACATCATAAACCTGTGCGGCATAATCGTGGGCGTAGGCGCCATTGGACTGTTCGGAATCTCCCTCAGCATATTTCTGGTAATCGTGATGCTCATCGGGCTGTCAATATACGACGCCATCTCAGTGTACAAGACCAAACACATGATTGACCTCGCAGACGCAGTTATGGACCTCAAATTGCCCGTTATGATGGTTGTGCCAAAAACATGGCAATATTCGCTGCTCAAAGAAACAAAGGGGCTGAAAGAAAAGATTGAAGAAAAAGAAGAGCGGGAAGCCTTTTTCATGGGCTTAGGAGACATAGTGATGCCCGGAATACTGGTTGCCTCCTCCTTCTACAACATCCCAGACAACGGTTTCCTCATAGCCCTATCCGTGATGATCGGCACCCTTGTGGGGTTTGCAGTTCTCATGTCAGTTGTGATTAAAGGAAAGCCGCAGGCTGGACTACCATACCTGTGCAGCGGCGCCATTCTAGGCTACGTGATATCCAGTTACCTGCTATCCGGAGGGTTAGCTGGCTTAGTTCTTCCATTCTAGGTTCACGTTCAATTTCTAGAACCTTGGAACCCAAAGGTATTTCTGAAGTGGTGCTGTTAAATCGAGTGGAAAAGGGAAAAAGTATTTAAAACTCGGAAAGACGATAAGGCAACACCGAATGGAGTATCTTGGCGATGGCGAGAAAGGCGAGAATCAAGCTGACCAGCACAGACTACAAAAAGCTGGAGAACGTATGCGGAGAACTGAAACTCATCGCCGAGAAGACAGGAGTGAAACTCACAGGACCGCATCCCCTTCCAACAA
>CAYVVO010000225.1:0-5369 GCA_964455275.1 uncultured Candidatus Bathyarchaeia archaeon
CTTGAAGCAGACGGAAACACAGGAGAAGTCCCATCGAGATGCGCTCCAAGAGATCGGGTTGGGAGCAGACAAGTCAATTGAAGACCTGAGAGACTACATTTTTGCCGTTGAGGAACAACTGAGAGCCATAGGCGGCGAACAGGAAGCCACAAAAAGAGAGATATCAACGTCTCTGAACAGGGTTTCAAGCCTAATAACCGAAAACAAGTGCCCCACCTGCCTACAGGACCTCACCGGAGACTACAAGAAAAACCTCCTTGAAAGCCTCCAAAAAGAAAAGGCTGAACGCGAAAAAAAGCTGGCGGAACTGCAGAAGAACCACACTAAACTGAAGGGTCTCCACAGCACCGTCAACCTTGCCTTCTCGAACCTACAGCAGCTTGTCCCCCGAATCGAAGACATAAAACGCCAAGTTACAGAAAAGAGCGAGTCACTGAGTAAGCTCTCCGCCGACGTTGAAGAAGCACAGAAAAAGAAAAAGGTGCTTCAGAAACAGCTTGATGAAACCCGCGGGGAGATAGCAAAATTTGATGTTACTGAACTGGAGTCCGCCCGAAAACTGCAAAAAAACGCTTTCACTGAACATCTTAATGCCAAGCATGAAATGGACGGTTTGGAGCAAAGAAAAGCGGATCTCGGGTTACGGGTAGATGAACTGAAGGAAAGATTAGACAACGCTCAGAAGAAGATTGAAAGAAAAGAAAAAATCGAGAAGCTCCTTGAAATCCTAGACCGGATACGAGCAGCCTACAGGAGCATCCAGCCTAAACTCAGAAGCGAATTCGTAAAATACCTTCAAGTGACCGTTCAGCGGGTGCTAGACAGTCTAGTCGGGGATGTGGGACCAGCATTGAACCTTAGAATCGACGAGACCTACTCGCCTTTTGTGTGCAGCGAAGAGGGCTATGAGCGGGAGGTTTCGAATCTTTCAGGCGGAGAACGCACACTGCTAGCCTTCGCCTACCGCATAGGATTGGGGCAGCTGATCATGCATTCCAGAACCGGTCATGGACTGTACATGCTTCTCTTGGATGAGCCCACAGAGAGCCTGGGAAGAGAAGACGGCTCCGTGGACAGGTTAGCTGAGGCGGTCAGACGCTTGAAGGCTATAGAACAGATAATCGCTGTAACCCACAACGAAGCCTTCGCAGAAAAGGCGGAGCATGTCATACGAATCGAAAAAGAGGCTGGAGAAAGCCAAGTTTTCATGGAGAAATAATCCTATCAGCTTTCGATGAAGTGGGGAAGGAGTGAAAAAGGTTTATTTTTTCTAAACCCCCTTCATAGTCAAGAGGGGTCTCTTATGATAGAGAATTTGAAACCAGAAGTTATTGAAGCCATGCTTAACGCTATGCCTATAGAAATATCGTTTGTAGACGAGAATGACGAAGTCAGATACTTCAACAAGAACGGTGACCGCATCTTTCCTCGACCCAGAAGCATAGTTGGCAAAAAAGTTCAGCAATGCCATCCCCAAAAGAGCGTGCACAAAGTCCTCCAGATTTTGGAAGCCTTCAGAAAGGGAAAGAAAGATGCAGCTGAATTCTGGATTGATCTGAAGGACAGACCGGTCTACATCAGATACTTCCCAGTTCGAGACAAGGATGGAAAATATTTAGGAACCTTGGAAGTCAGCCAAGACATCACCGACATCAAGAAGATCAAGGGAGAAAAGAGGCTTCTAGACTGGAAATAAGCTGTTTCATTAGAGGGTAACCCTGTTTCTGCTCTTCCGCAAATCATAAAAAAGCGAGGCAACAATCTGGTTATGGGTTTTATGACAACAAAGTTTGCATTGTGCATGATTTGTTTGGCAGTTCTTGTTGGTGTTCATTTTTCGGCGGTTGCCTCAGCTGAGATTGTGGTGGGCGTGAAACCGGGCGACTGGATAGAATACAATGTAACTATTACTGGAGATGTTCCGGAGCAACATGATGTAACATGGTGCAAAATTGAAGTCACGGCTGTTGAAGAAAAAAACGTCTACGTCGATATCACGTCAAGATATTCTGATGGAAGCAATGAAACTGTATCTTCAACCCTCAAACTTGAGACCGGTCATGTCGGAGAAGCCTTTCTTATCCCCGCAAACTCGGATAAGGGCGACACATTCTTGTCATATGAGGGCACCATAACTATCAGCGGCGTTGAAGAGACAAGCTGCGCAGGCGCAACCCGAAGGGTGGTATATGCAAACACCTCAGAAACTATGTTTTACTGGGACAGGTCCACAGGCTTTCTTGTTGAAGCAAATTCATCTTCTTCCGAGTTCACTATGTTTACGAAAGCGGAAAAAACAAACATGTGGCAAACCCAAATCTTTGGTCTAGACCAAACCATCTTCATTGCCCTAATAACATTAGTGATAGTTGCTGCCTTAGCAATCTTCCTGATACGAAAAATGAGGAAATAGTTCAGCTCACTCTTTCAATCCTCTGCGCGTTCCCCAGTAACAGGCAGAGGCGGCGCTGTGGAAGCCAAAGCCCAGCCTATCCACGCCACCACAATGAGAACAGCGTAAACTATAATCATTACTGGGACAATTATCGCCCATTCGCTGAGGCTTTTCCCCAGGAACGTCACGTCTTCCGGGGACAGGAAAAGCCAACAGAAATACCCAACCATAGCCACTATTGCTAGGGCAAAGATCAGAACACCCAAACTCCTGTCTCTCAACCGGTTTCACGCTCGAACTACGCTAAACTCCCTTATCCACTTAAAACTTTCGAGAAGAAAAAGAGAGAAGGCTAGAGGAACTTTCTTGCGGGCTATGCTACTGTCTGCAGTTTAACCATGGGTTTCGGCTCGAAGTATGGACAGTAAACTACGTCGTCCACATATTCTTCAAGCCGGGTACAATATGTTTTTGATGAAATTATTAGTGCTTCTTTACAATATATGCATCGATTAGAAGAGGGCTTTCGCCTCAGTATCTCCAAATTTTGCCACACCCCAACCTAAACTTGTTGGATTGACAGTATGGACCAGAATTTCTGATAAGGGTTATGAAGCACAAATCAATATTCAAAATAACCTTCTACTCAGAATACTGTTTTCTCTCTTTCACTATGAAACTGTTTTCTCCGCCAGAAATAACCCTGAAATCCTCTTTCAAGGCTTCTTTATGCAAAAACTTTCGAAGAAGCAAACGCAGACACGATCTGGAAGCTTCCTTTCCTTCCTCAAACTCCATGCTCACCTCGTTCTTTGAGGCAACCACACTAGCGTCTAATCTGCCCTCCAAAAAATCCGCCAAAAGCTTTACGCACTCGTCATCAAAACTCTGAAGCTCAGAAACATCCACCACAACAGTTGACATAGTAAACTTAACCTCACAACCACAAACAAAACCAGAACTAACTCTTAAAAGTTGTTAGTTGACCAAAAAGATGCTGCTGTTAGATTTGGGTTCGAGAGAAAAGATAGGTGCCCACACCCACCATAACAACATCGAATCCAGCCACCACCGCCAAGCTGATCAGCCAGCCAAACGAACCAAGTAACTCTGATCCAGAGCCTAAGAGGCACCAACGCAGCAGTTCAACCCCATAAAACATGGGGTCACATGACATGGCAACCTGAAGGGGCAACGGCTGCCCATCGATGGGAAAGAATACGCCCGACAGCATGAACATTGGCCACATCACAAAAGTTGACAGCAACTGAAACGCATGAAAATCATTCAGAGTTGACCCGATTGCCACGCCAAGACCAACAAAACCCGCGGTGATGAGAAGCATCACGCCTACAGCAGTGAATGCACCCCCTAGAAATGTGAAAGATATTGTGAATGCACCCATAACCCCCGCGATGGTCATCAGGATTATTCCTTGTATTGTAGCTGTGGTTGCTCCACCAAGAATTTTCCCCACGATAATACTGGTTCGGCTGACAGGCGCAACTAGCATTTCCTTCATGAATCCGAATTGCCGATCAAATATGATTGAAACCCCAGAGAATACTGAGCCAAACAAAAGTCCCATACCAATTACTCCCGGCGCTATGTATGAAAGGTATCTTGTGCCACCTATTCCGCCCATGAAATCTCCTAACCCCAAACCGAAGATGACTAGGAAGAAGATGCTTTGGGCTACCGACGAGATGACTCTTGCCTTGGCTCGCCAGTAACGCTTCAATTCCCGCAGCAAAACCACATAGATTGCTTGTCCAGATAACGGCTGCACCATTCCATGTTTCACCTTCCATTCTGTTACTTCAACCTCTGACTCGCCGTCCACGAGCTTGTCGCATGATTCGGTGACGCCGCACCATATCTAGGATGCTTCCTTTCTCTTCCCGTATATTGCGACCAGTCACCGACAGGAAGACATCGTCGAGGGTGGGTTTATGCAGTTCCACAGACTCCAGAATAACTCCCGCTTCATCAGCTAACTTAACAATCTCCGGAATTCGGTGTCCGCCACTATCCACCAGCAGATTCAAGCATTTCGCGCATGTTTCGCCCCCGAACTGAAGGCTTTCATCAGCCGCAGGCTGTTCCGATTTTTGCTGAGATGTTTTTGGAATCTTTTTATGGTCTCCGATGTTTCTAGAGTCCATCTCCGGCATGGTCCTTCCTATATCCATGTTACCTGACATTGTTGGCATATTCTGCATCATGCGGCTCATCGCGGCGTAATTGTTGCCGAAAGCAACAACGTTAATTTGATGTATCCAATTTTTGCTCTCCAGAAGGGGACGAAACGTTTCTATCGCCGCTGGATTCTTGAAAAGTAAACTAACAACGTCTCCTTCCAAACGTGCCTTCAGGTTGTCGGCTGTGTCCAGCACCACAACCTTGCCAAAATCGATGATGAGTATCCGTTTACACAGGTAATCGGCTTCCTCCGTGTAGTGGGTGGTTAAGATAATTGTAACGTTCTTTTCTTGATTGAGACGCAGAATATGCTCCCAAATGGAACGCCGAGTCTGCGGATCCAAACCTAGCGTCGGCTCATCCAAGAAGAGAACTTTTGGGTGATGCAGTAATCCTCGGGCGATTTCTAGCCTGCGTTTCATGCCGCCACTGTAAGTCTTCACCAAGTTGTCGGCGCGGTCAGTTAATTGCACCAGCTCCAGCAGTTCTCTGATTCGTTGCTGCCGCGCATTTCGGTCAAGACCATACAGGCGCCCGTGGAAGTCCAAGTTTTCTCTGCCAGTTAATTCGATGTCCAGTGTTGTGTCTTGGAACACGTAGCCTATGCTACGGCGGACAGCATCAGGTTCTGTGAGAATGTCATGACCGTTCACGGTGGCGGTGCCGCTGGTTGGTCGTAGCAACGTTGATAGCATGTTGAGTGTTGTGGTTTTGCCTGCTCCGTTAGGACCAAGGAAGCCTAGGATTTCGCCTTCTTTTACGTTGAAGCTTA
>CAYVVO010000226.1:0-5864 GCA_964455275.1 uncultured Candidatus Bathyarchaeia archaeon
CATAGCGGGGTCTTGGATGTTCCATGAGGGTCTGCCCTTGCCTATTCTTGTGTCCCAGTAAACTTTGTCGCCCTCTTTGTAGCCGTGCCATAAGATGAAATCCCCTCTGTTCCACCTGTTGCCAGTGTAGGTGTCTCTGTGGAAGCGCCGTTTCTTCTTAGGCCACTTACTCATGTCAAATCCGAAGAGTTTGCCGAACCCATCAAACTTCAAGGGGTCATAGTAGATGTTTTTTCGACCCTTATGCGTATGCCAGTAGGCGTAACCCTTCTCCAGCAGAATCTCTACAAGATGGACAACTTGGTCAACGCTGGTTGAAGACCGAGGCAAATAGTCGGGAATCTTGACGTTCAGGTGCTTCAGTTCGCTGATGAAGGTTTCGATGTTGCTGTCTGTTAGGTCCTTTAGGTTTATGTTTTGTTTCTCAGCCTCAGCTAAGGCTTTGTCCTCCACGTCAGTGATGTTCAAAACGCGCTCCACTTTGTAGCCGAGATATTCAAGGTAACGTTGAAGAACGTCCTCAAAGACAAAAGTACGGTAGTTACCGATGTGTGGCAACTGGTAGATAGACGGCCCACAGGTGACCATCTTCACTTTTCCTTTTTCTAGGGGCTTGAAAGTCTCAAGTTTTCGGGTTAAGGTGTTGTAGAGTTTGAGCAAAGATGTCACCGTTCTTTGAGGAGTACAAGGTTTTAATTCTGTTATATTTTGTTTGGTTTGACTATTTCTGATTAAAGTAAAGAAGAGTCTGAGCAAACGTAATCTGGATTGGGATTTTATGTAAACGGAAAGTTTTCTTTACCAAAAAATTGGAAATATATATTTGAGGGTCTCCACATGTACGCAGTGTTATCTGTTAACTGTGAGGGTTGTGTTTGGATCGACGCAAAATTATGTCACTTGGACGTTCATCGTTAGTTATTTCCTTGCCTAAGCATTGGATAAACCTAACCGAGTTGGAACGCGGCGATTTTGTTACTTTGAACATTCAGAAGGACAATTCCTTAATAGTTTTTCCGGGAGTAAGAAAAGAAAGAGAGGACCGAGAGATTACTCTGAGGGTTGATCCCTCCGAAAACAAAGACCTTCTGGCTAGAAAAATAATTGCTTGCTACTTGAACGGTTACTTTGGAATCAATTTGCTTTCCACAGATATATTCACGGTTTCTCAACAGAAAGCGGTTCGCAATATTGTTGGAATGTTGTATATGAGAATATTAGAGTCTGATTCTAGAAGAATCTATGCCAGAATCTTTATCGACGAATCCAAGGCGCCAATCGAGACGGCTATTCGCAGAATGCATGTAATAACAAGTTCTATGTTTCAAGATGCTTTAAAGTCTCTATTAAATCAAGATGTGGAATTGGCAAGGGTAGTGCATGGACTTGACGACGATGTTGACAATCTCAACTTTTTCATCCTGCGGCTACTTCGTGGTGCAGTTCTCCATCCAAGCCTAGCAATTAAGTTAGGTCTTGAGCCTATTGACTGTCTGGATTACCAAACGCTGGTTCACAGAATCGAATATGTTGCCGACCATGCAGTAACCATTGCAAAAAATGTGATAATTTCGTCTGGGAGAGGGTTATGGTTATCGCAATCTGTGGTGGAATCCCTTATGAATTTTGGCAATCAAGCCTTTGACATGTACAACGAAGCTATTAGAGCCTTCTTTGCAAGGGACATAGGCGCTTCGAATGAGGTAATAGAACGGCTAGAGGAAATGGAGATGCTTAATCAGAAACTTGCCCTCAGCACCATCAGCGTTAACGAGGCTTTGACAGTGTGTATGCTGTGTATAATACGAGATAGCATAAAAAGGATCGCTGAATACGCTACAGACATAGCTGAGATTACGATTAATCATGCATACAAACCAAAACCAGCAGTCACTACCTAAAAAGTAGAGATTCGAAAGATAAAAAAAGAGAACGAGAATGTGTGCCCAATTGAGCACACCATTTTTGAATGGCTTATCGCCTAGCGTTGTTTCTGAACTATTGTTGGCACAGCAGTTTCTCGAAGCATGTCTCTAGCCTTGAATAGGGCGTATTTGTAGTCGTACACTTTTTTGGTTTGGGTTTCGTAGGCTTCCTTGAGGATCGCTTTCTGCAGTTTATATTTCAGATCGCCGATTACGAGGGCTCCGATTCCGTAAATACCAGGTGCTAGTTCCTTCATGTAGTCGTTGAGTCCCAGTCCTTCTATGCCAAGCGGTGCAACAGCGTTGGTGTCAATCAGCACTTTGGTTTTGTTCAATTTGCCGATTAGGTCTTTCTCGATTATCCTTACTCCTCGAGCTGCAACAGTGAATATCACGTCGGCTTGCTTCAAGATTTTTGTTTTTTCAGCTTGTGTCGGTGCAGAAACACCGTGTAGGTAAGCACCGTGTCTCTCTAGGACTCCTCTGAAAGCCTCGTGTTGTAGCAAATAGTCTGAATTCAGCATGGGATTTGGTTCTGCAACAGTTACAACGCAGTCAAGGCTGGTCAGGATCTCTGCCACTGTGATTCCTACCGGTCCAGTTCCGAATACGGCATACTTTTTGCCAGTTAAACCGCCGAGTCCCTGTGTGTTCATTGCGTCTTCAACTTTTGCTACCAATGCAACAGCTGTGGTGTAGGCTCCGCTTGGATCGATGACTATATTTGTTTCGAAAGGAGGAAACATTGCTTTCTTGACAGCCTTTAATGATTCTTCGGCTTTTTTGACGTCTCTGCCGTTGATGAAGATGCAGGTGTGTTTGAAGGCTTTGGGGCTTCTAGAGAACATTGCGTCTTGCGTGAGACTTGTAGCGTCTCGTGGGGTTACGTTGTCGTAGGGTATGACTGCGTCGAATCCAGCGTCGTGTGCCATTGTTAGGTCGAAGGGGCTTGCTCTTCTGCTGGTGTCAAACATGAATAGTAGTTCTTTCAATATTCTCACCTGAAATAGTGTTAACCAGCGGTTAGTATATACTTTTACGTTATATCATATATCGTAGTAATAACACATAAATATCAATAAATATGTATTTATTTTATCTATACTCGTAAATACAAAAGACATAAATCGCACTTACAAATTATCATTGACAAAACTTTATGAGGTAATGAACCGTGTCGAATAACTCTCCATCCAAAACGAATCGAAAAAATGTGATAATCTTTCTGGACACCGACAAACATGCAAGCCCGTTCGACATCCTGATCGCCATCGACCTATTTCCAGAAGCACAAATCATCCAATACAGCGACGTAACCATCCGCGACGCAAAACGAATAATCCAAGACGCCATGTTCCCCAGAGGACCCGCCGGAGCCAAACACACTAAAATTTTCATAGGGGGTCAAGATGTTGAAAAAGCCCTTGGAATTCTAGATGTCGCAAAGAAATCGCTGTTCCCACCTTTCGAACTGTCCGTTATAATAGACCCCAGAGGAGCATACACAACCGCGTCAGCTGCAGTAGCGAAAATGCTAAAACTGTTCAAAGAAAAAGGATTCGGCGATTTCGAAGGAAAAAGTGCAACAGTTCTAGCAGGCACTGGACCCGTTGGACAAGTTGCTGCTCGTTTATTTGCTATGGAAGGAGGAGATGTTGTTCTCACGTCACGGAAATTGCAGAGGGCAAGATCTGTTGCCAGCAAGATCAACGCGGAGCTGGGTACAAAAAATGTTTGTGGTGCGCAGGCAGCTGCTCCTGACGAGATAGGTGAAGCCATAAAAGATGCTGATGTGATTTTGGCTGCTGGTGCCGCGGGGATTCAACTTTTGCCTCTGAATGTGCTTATGGATTATGGAAAGAAATGTAAGGTGCTTGGAGACATCAATGCTGTGCCGCCTTTAGGTATTGAAGGGTTGAAATCCACGCATAAAGATAAAGAATTTTTGCCTGGCAAATTTGGGATAGGCGCCCTAGCGATAGGCCCACTTAAAATCCAGATTGAAGGCGAGATGTTCAAGCAGGCAGTGGAGTCTTCAAGAGGCATAGTAGATTACAAGGTCGCCTATGAAATAGCAAAAAAACTAGCCTAAAACCATAAACGTACTATGGAAACCTGTTTTTTTGGTTTCCGTAATAGCCTTTTTTGCAATCAATATTCAGGGTCAGTATTTTCTGTTCATAGTCTTTTTGTATTCAACGAAGACAAGGTGACAAAAGATGAAAAATGAGGCTTTCAAACAAAATCTTGCTTATGTGGCTCGCAATTATGTGGGCAGTCTTTTCCATCTGGGTATTTGCAGTAACCCAATTTCCTCTAAACTTCGGTTTTGTCGGATTGCAATCATTGACAGGCGTAGTTCTGATGTGGACAATGCTGCTGTATAGAGAGAGCTGAAAAGATGCAGATATGCCGTCAGAGTAACTCTGAGATTTCATCCTGAAGCGTCAAGCTAATGCCTTTTCGTCATCCGGCATAACAATTAATGTTCAAACAGGAATAAATATGTGTTTACCGATTTAACATGAACATTTAAATAAACAACAAGGAACAAAAACCAGCTTTTTTCTATCTATACTACAATGAATATAAATAAATTTAAACATATATAAAACTGTGAAAATTAAGAATCTTCATCTCTAGGGCGTTTAGGGCTTATCAATTGGTCGACCTAGTTTGCGCGCGCGACCAAAGAAAAAATAAAAGGTATATGAAACGTCACTAGTCACGAGGGTGGATACATAACTCTTATGGGAGAGATGCCTAGCATTACTGTGAATGTTTGCTGGAACTCTGAAAAGTGCAATGAAAGGAGAAGCAAAACATGAAGCTCCCACCGCACCGTCGCCGAATGTGGGCACTCTTCAAAGCTCTTTCAGCCATTCACCATAACCTCTTTATCTTTCGTCTGCTTTACCATCCAGAAGAACGGGGTTTGCTGCGGCTCCTGCACGGTGTTGAGTTTGGGGAATGTGGGAGGAAAATGAACAAAACCTCCTAACCTATCTACTATTGCTTCAGCTCTGTCTCGTGCCTGAGTCTTTTCAGCCCCCATCTTCTTCTGATGCTTTACTCCCACAAAAAAAGGGAGGGGAAATTGATTTGGTTTATTTCTGTTTTTTAAGTGCCATGTAGGCTATTAAGCCTATGACAACGCCGACGGCTGCGATTATCAGTATGACCAAGTCGATTGTCAGGTATGCTGGTATTTCTGGAATTGCAGGGTATGCTGGCATCTGGTTTACGGTTGTCTGCGCAATCTCTGCTGCGCTGGGACCACCTGCTACTGCTGGCGCTTCGTCTACACCAAAGGTGGCTGTTTCCTGTGAGGCGTAGTAGGATTCGGAGCCTTCGAACATTGCAGTGACCTGGTATTCGCCGACAACGCTGGGAGTCCACATGTGGCTGAACCTACCATTTCTATCGGTTGTAACAGTTGCTGAGTACCACTCGCCATTAGGATCAAGAACCTTCAAGAATACTTTGACGCCTTCAACGTCTTCAGGCTTTATCTGCTGCATATAGACGTATTCCATCCACTCGCTCATGCATTCGTCAGCTACTGCGGGAAGACCGTTGGGGAAGCGTTCAATTACACCCTCTTGTTCTGAGCCTGCAGAGATATCCATTATTGTTCCTTCTATCAGCACACTAGTTCCTTTTGATATAACATTGTTTTTTATCGAGACTGTGGTTTCGGTTGGTCCCTTGCCGAAGCTGTATAGCTGGTTGTCAAAGCAGTTCCATGTCACCAAGTAGCCGTCTGCAATAGTGCCAACAGCTTTACTGTTGAAATTTAATGTGCTCCACACTAGACTTCCGTCAGTGCAGTTTATGGCAAGTCGCCGAGATGGAGACAGTGGTGGAGTGTACGTAACTCCTTCTGAAAGGTACAGTTTTCCATCAGCAATACTGTGCGCACTATAGCCGAAGATAGTG
>CAYVVO010000227.1:0-4128 GCA_964455275.1 uncultured Candidatus Bathyarchaeia archaeon
GAAAAAGGAAAAGATAGACAAGGAGAAGCCCAGCACTATCTCGAAAATCACCACGGAAGCTAAAACATTTTTCACGTTTGCTTCTTTGTTTTCTGATCTGTATTGTGCTGTGTACTTTATTGTTGCCCAGTCTACGCCCCAGTCTCTGAATATTCCGATGAGATTGGGGCCAGTCAAAGCGATTGCAACTAGGCCGTAGTCGCCTTCGGAGAGAATTCCTGCAACGACCATTACGCTTATGGCAGATATGATTGAGGAGACTATCAGACCCCAGAAAATGTTGAATATGCCCTTAGCTGAAACCTGAGCCATACTTCTTGCTTTGCTCACCGAAACACGTTCTCCTAAACGGAGTTTTTACAGTTAGGTATTCTTATTAATAAATTGGTTTGATATGAAGAGGAAAACATATATTTTCTAGACTCTATGTGTGCGCTCACGGATGTTCTAAAATGTGGATTTGCTGCATAAATTTGGTTAATTCAAAAGAACCTCTATACATGATAGATAATTTACATGTTGTGATTCAGCAGAGTTAATTCGATAGAAGAATGTTATTGAAGCTTTATCGGCGTTATTTGTGACAGTTTCTATCAGCATTATTGGCGGTTAATTTTATTAATACACTCTTGATTAATACATAGCTATAGAATTGGGGCGCAGATAATAATATGCAAAAAATGAACAAAAAACATGTTTTACGTATTCTTATATTATCCTCATTATTAGTGGGGATGCTCAGTTCAGTATCCATTGCGTTTGTAAATGCAGCCGCGGAGGTAGAACTTCGCTACGACGATGGAGACGCTGAAATAGGGTATTTCTGGGAGACAGCTGCTGCAGGTATGTTCTTAGTTAGGTTCACACCAACCACCTCTGGTCAACTCGTGGAATGCAGCTTCTACATAACTAACAATCCAGACACCATCATGGTGACAGTTTTTGACCTAGATGACAACGAAATTGAACCGTTCTCTGTAACCCCTACATCCACTGGTTGGTTCCACGTGGACTTATCCACATATGGTATGACGGTGAGCCCAGATGTCGACTTTTATGTCGCAATAATGACGACAATCAACGGTGCCCCGTCCTTGGGTGCCGATACGAGTAACCCTGACGGTCGAAGCTGGATATTCTACAGTGAAAGTGAAGAGTTGATACAATATACGGAAGGAGATTACATGATTAGAGCCGTGATTAGAACAAGTGTATATCTAACTGTAGATTCTCCTTACGGCACGCCGGGCGGTGAAAACTGGTACGACCCAGATACAAACGCTTATGCTACATTAGACACCGACATTGTGGATCATGGAAATGGAACCCGCAGAGTATTCACGCATTGGAGTGGAGACGCTTCTGGGACAAACTATGCACAAAGCGATCCCATCACCATGGATGAAAATAAGACTGCAATAGCGAACTGGAAGACCCAATACTATCTGACAATAAGTACAGATTCTGGAACAGTGACTCCAGTCAGTGGTTGGTACGATGCTGGCTCATCCGTCCCGATTAGCGCAACAGCCCCCACCGCCATCTCAGGTGAACAATACACATGGCTTGGATGGACCGGAACAGGCTCCGGAAGCTACAGCGGCACAAACAACCCAGCCACTATCACAATGAATGGACCCGTAACAGAGACAGCTACTTGGGGACATGAGTATCGGCTAATCATGGATACTGATGTCGGCACGACAAATCCATCTGCTGGGGAAAACTGGTACGAAGCCGGGGCAACCGTCCAGATTAGCGCAACATCCCCCACCGCCACCTCAGATGAACAATATACATGGCTTGGGTGGACTGGAACAGGCTCCGGAAGCTACAGCGGCACAAACAACCCAGCTTCCATAACCATAAATGGACCCGTAACCCAAACAGCAGCATGGAAACAAGAATACTACTTAACCGTCACTTCTTCTTATGGTTCACCTACACCTGAGAGCGGCTGGATTGAAGCTGGAGAATCCATCACAGCGGCAGTCACCTCACCCGTGTCTGGACCATCTAGCAACACCAGATACTCATGCAGCGGATGGACTGGAACCGGAAGTGTTTCCACATCTGGAACAACCACATCCACAATCTTCACGATGAATGAACCATCAAACATAACATGGAATTGGAATACCCAATACTATCTGACGATGAGCACAAATTTTGGAACGGTCACTCCAAGCAGTGATTGGTACGATGCTGACTCATCCGTCCAGATTGGCGCAACTGCCCCTACCCCCACCTCAGATGAACAATATACATGGCTTAGGTGGACCGGAACAGGCTCCGGAAGCTACAGCGGCACAAACAACCTAGCCTCCGTAACCATCAACGAACCCATAACCCAAACAGCAGCATGGAAACAAAAGTTTCCAGTAGAAACTGACATCCAGATTAGCCTTTCTTCTGAAAAGATTACTGTAGGTAACTGCATCACTGTTTCAGGCTATATTACGCCAGCTCATGAAGCAACCATCACTTTAACATACAAGAGACCAGACGGTTCAATCTCTAACAAAACAGTCACATCGTCATCTGGTGGAAAATTCAGCCACATTTACACGCTGAATGCGGAGGGACTGTGGAGCGTAATGGCGAGTTGTTCAGGAGACGCCGATTATTACGGCGACACAAGCGAAACCGAGGAAATGAGGGTCGACCCTGAGGAATCTATCTGGACTATGTTGGAAGTTATCTTAGCAGCTGTGGCACTGGTGGTCTCCGTCATCATAGTTGGAGCTGCAAGGTTCAACAATCGTAGAAAAAGGGACCAAATCAAAGAGTTGATAGACCAAATCGATGATGCCTTCTTCACCTTCAAAAGGAACTCCCGCAGGTGCGAAGCGGAGCTTTATAGGTTGAAGGACATCGTTTTAGAACAGTATAAAAGCGGCACAATCAACGAAGCAAATTACACAATCTTAAATGAAAGGATAGACGATTACATCAATAAACTTTCTCAGCCTTAAACAAGATTCTGAAGAGAAAAACACATCTGTATTCTTGGAAACGCTAGACAAAGGGAAAGGGATATGTGAAGAAAAAAGCTTGGGAAAGAGCTGTGATGTCTTCACTTTTGTCCTATGTTGGAAAGCTGCTCACACCCAGCTTCCTTTTTGCCTCAGGCATTTATTATTCCTCGAAAGATGGATATAACTTAAGAGTGAACGTGAATAATTTAAGAGAGAGGGTTGTTGTTGCCGGTGGAGGATGAAGTGGAGTTTGATTATAAGCTTCGGGGGAAAGCTTGGAAGGTTTATTGGCTTCTGTTGAAGAGCGGTCGTCCAATGAGTGTTCGCGAGGTTGAGAAAGCTCTCCGATTTAGCAGCCCCAGTGTGGCAAACCATCACCTTGAACAGCTGCGGCAGATGGGTTTGGTTCAAAAACAGAAAGTTGGAGGCAACTACGCCCTTGTTAGCGAAGTTAAAATCGGTGTTCTCAGACACTTTGTCAAGCTGGGGAGACTTATGTTTCCCAGATACTTTTTTTACGCCATTTTCTCTTCAGCCTTCTACGTAGCCTACATAACGATGCTGATGCAAGACTTTACAAGAGAAAACCTGTTTATCCTCTCTTTTGGGGCAATCGTCACTCTCATATTCTGGTACGAAGCCATCCGATTTTGGCGCTTGAAGCCCTTCTAGTCTGCTGTTCTAGTTTATGGAACAAATTGTTCCAAAGATTAGGATAAAATATACTCCACCTGTAGTATAGATAAGTGTGTTTAACGTTGCAGAGAGAAATCAAGAACAAAACTATTCGTTATGGAATTGCTGCACTGCTTTTAGCTTGTATATTAACAGCGACAGTTTACAACTTCGGAATTCAAACAATTATTCCGTCAGAACCAAGCGTTCCCTCAGACTCTGACACTCCCTCAGACTCTAATCCACAAGACTCTGACGTTCCCTCAGACACCAATCCACAAGATTCTGACGTTCCATCACAGCCTACCACGCCGACACAGCCAAGCACTCCATCGATACCTAACTTTCCAAATCAACCCACTACTCCAACTGTGTTTTCGGAACTCAAAAAATTTTCAAGCTATGACGAACTTGAAACCTTCATTAACGTAAACACCGAAAAAGCGGGAACAGCAAACATCTTTGCGACCCGAAC
>CAYVVO010000228.1:0-4835 GCA_964455275.1 uncultured Candidatus Bathyarchaeia archaeon
GATATGAGTGAATGATATTGAAGTAGATTCTGTGACTAAACGTTTCGAAGATATAGTGGCTGTTGATAATCTTTCCATGAGCGTTGAGAAAGGAGAACTGTTCGGTCTGCTGGGTCCCAATGGCGCTGGCAAGTCTACCCTCACAAAGATGATTTCTGGGAGGCTGCATCCCACATCAGGCACAATCAAAGTAGGAAAATACAGCATCCAAGACGACCCCATGAAAGTCAAAGAACTGCTAGGCGTTGTTCCCCAAGACATCGTATTGTATGATTACCTGAATGCCAAGGAAAACCTCTCTTTTTACGGCAGACTCTACGGCTTGTCAGGAAAAAAACTGAAAGACAGAATCAATGAACTGCTGCAGTTTACACAGTTGGATGAGAAGGCAGTGAAACGTCACGTCTCCACATACTCTGGAGGAATGAAACGCCGCGTCAACATCGCCGCCGCTCTTCTGCATGAACCTCAAGTTCTGCTGTTGGATGAGCCTACCGCTGGACTCGATCCGCAAAACAAGCATGCCCTCTGGGAGATAATCCAGAGTTTGAAGAAGCAAAGGAAGACCATCGTTTTGACGACACATATGATGGATGAAGCAGAGGAACTGTGCGACAGAGTTGCAATCATGGACCATGGCAAAATTATTGCATTAGGCAGTCCAAGCCAACTGGTTAAGAAAGTCAAAATGGAGAACACGATAACTGTGGTTCCGGACAAAACCTCACCCACCCTCATTGAACAAGTTAAAGGCATTGCCGGCGTCAAAAACGTCTACACTGCTCCTGACGAAAACGAGAAAAGAGAGACAATGAAGGTGATTACAGACTGTCCAGATGACATACTTCCCGATGTAGTGTCCACGATCGTGAATACTGGAACAAAGGTTTTGTCTGTTCAGCTTTCACGGGTAACGCTTGAGGACGTGTTCATTATGCTTACAGGAAGAAGCCTAAGGGAGGAGTGAAAGAGTTATGAGCCTCAAAAGATCACTAAACCAGATAGCTGCAATAGCAAAAACCGATTTTCTCGGAATCGTTAGAAACAAAACCGCAATCTTCTTCACGTTGCTCTTTCCGCTGTTCTTCATAATTATAATCGGATTCACTTTCGGTCAATCTGGCACAGAAGATATGAGCCGCATTTCTATTGGCGTGGTTAACCTTGACGGCGAACTGGTTGCCGTAAACGTCACCGATTCATTCAACAGTACGATCGGAGACATGTTAGTTCAAGGACTGGAGAATGTCAACTTTACGGTTACTGAATATGGGGAGTACGGCGACAGAGACATGAATGGAACAGCGTCCTATGCCATTAGCCGAGGAGACATCGATGCGATCCTGATTATTCCTGCCAATTTCACAGAAACCCTTACCTTCCAATACACCGGCAATCTGGACATACCAGTCGCAACAAAGTCTCACCTTGAGCTTTATGTTGACCCAACCGATACAACTGGCGCCTTGATAACACAGCAGAGCGCTCTTGGCTTCATCTCAGGTTTTATAAAAGAATATCAGAACATCGCCATCGAACAGGTTATGCCCGACATGAAATCCTATATTGAAGTCCTCGCCGACCCCATAACGATTTCAGTCAGCGAAGCAGAAGTCACAGAAGCAAAATTACAGTGGATTGACTATATGGTTCCAGGCACGCTGGGCTTGGTTCTTATCTGGAGCGGATTAAACCATGCTTCCAGGACCATCGCAACCGAACGTACAAAAGGAACTTTTCAGCGTATGATAATCGCTCCCGTCTCTCCCACAGTTGTTCTGCTGGGAAAACTAATCTCAGCCTTGGCAATAGTCTACATGTCTGCGTTCATTATGCTTTTGAGTGGTGTTCTTCTCTTCCAAGCTAATCTCTACTGGGACATTCCCGTCATGATTTTGGCGATCTTCCTTGGGGCACTCTCAGCGATTGGAATTGGGTTAATAATCTCTTCCTTTGCAAAGAATGAGGAGGCTGCCGATTCGATTTCTGTCATAATCAGTGTTCCGCTTCAGTTCTTCATCGGAGCTTTCTTTCCGCTTAGCATAATGCCACCGGCTGCTCAAGCATTCGGCAATGCTCTCCCCTTCACAAAACTGGTCAATGCTATGCAGGATGTTATGACAAGAAACCTGCCGTTTGACGCTGTGATTCCAGAAATGCTCTACCTAGCCGCTTCGGGTTTGATTCTGTTCACTCTAGGAACAATAGCATACAGAATAGCTCTAAAGAGGCTCTGAACTAAACAGCATCTTGGTTACGTTAGTCTAAACCTCACTCGATGGCTATGCCGTTAGCTCGCAGCACTTGTTTTATTTTGTTAACTTCCGCTCTGAGCAACCTGATCTCTCGTATAACGTCCTGTAATGTCGTAGGGGTAACCCTCCTTAGATTAGGTGACAAATCAGACGGCTTTTTCTTTCCACCAACAAGGTCCTCCGGCCTGTAAACCTCACCCACGCTGTTCACCTCACAGTAATAATCGATTTTAAAGCTAAAAAGGAATAAGGTCGCAGATTCGAAAAATCTCTAGGTCTTTTACTAAACAATCTTTCAGCAAGTTTTTGGTTGAACACGAGTTATGTGTCTTTTAGGTGGCATTTTCCGCCTGTTGGACAAAACTTTTTTTCATGATTCTCAACTGCCATGAAGAGTGCACCGATGGTTTCTTTGTTGGCGGAGTAGATTCGTTGCTTTCCCTGTCTCTTGAGGAAAACAAAGTTGCATTCAAGCAGGGGCTTAAGGTTATGCGAGACCATGCTCTGTTCCTGCCCAAGGGCTTCAGCGAGTTCGTTTACGCTCATCGGCTTCTTCATTAACTGTTCGATTGCAGCTAACCTTGTGGGATTTGACAGATTTGAAAAGAACCTGTAGCAGGTTTCGCTTAACCCTTTTTTCATTGCTGTTTCACTTCTTTCTATGGAAGCTGTTCACATAATATTAATTATTTTTCATATGTATGTTCGTTCACATAAACCCATTGGTCACTCCATTAAAGCGAAAGAAAGAGAAAACATACGTTCTATTCGAAGTTTTTGGGCGGTTACAGGTAGGCTTCCGAGGCGTACCTCCGCATCATCCTGTGGCTGTTGAAGTAGTACGCAACCTTTCCAATCGAGTTTTTCATCAGTTGTATCCAATCATCCCTATTCTTGTAGAACGTGGGAATAATCAGATACTGCAGTTTGTCGTATAATTCTGTAATCTCCCGGCGTCTTCTCTCAGCCTCATCCAAGTTTTCTTTGGGGCAAGGACCAATAGCCCAGCCAGTGACGCCCTCAATGCACCCTTCCACCCACCAGCCATCCAAGACGCTGAAGTTCAGCACCCCGTTATGTGCTGCCTTCATTCCGCTGGTGCCGGAAGCCTCGAAAGGCGGAATAGGTGTGTTCAACCAGACGTCTACGCCTGAGGTGAGCTCAGCCGCCATCTGCATGTCATAATTCTCCAGATAGACAATGTTCATGAGGTCCTTCATTTTTTCTTTCATTTCATGAATCTCTTCGATCAGCCGTTTTCCCATCCAGTCGTTAGGGTGGGCTTTGCCGGCGTAAACCACCTGAATCTTGCCAATCCCGTTTATTTCTTCAAGCCTCTTCAGGTTTGAGAACAGCAGAGTTGCCCTCTTGTAGCCGGTGGCTCTACGCGCAAAACCCAACGTAAGCACATCAGGGTCAAACTGGACACCCGAACGTTCACGAACATAACGCATGAGCATTTCTTTCGCTTCCATGTGAGCACGCCAAATCTCCTCATCTGGGATGCCGTCAACTCTGACCAGCAGCTCAGGCTCGTTAGCCCACCCCGGCAAATACTTGTCAAAAAGCCTTCTGAAACATTCACAAGTCCATGTAAACGAGTGGACGCCGTTAGTTATGGCTGAGATGTTATAGCCTGGAAACAGGGTCAACGAAAACTCTTTGTGTCTTTTTGCCACGCCGTTCACGTATTTGCTGGTGTTCAGGGCAAGACGGGTCATGCTAAGCTGATCGTTTCCACCAAGCTTCTTCATGGTTTTTAGAGGAATTATGTCACCCAGCATTTCTTGGACAAGGTCGTAGGAGAATTTGTCGTGACCAGCTTCCACTGGAGTGTGAGTGGTGAATATGCACAGGTCTCTAACCTTATCCAGCTCCATGTTGTTGTTTCTCAGCAGCTCTAATGTGAGAAAACAAGAGTGCCCCTCGTTCATGTGATACTTTCCTATCTTAAAGCCTGCAGCTTCCAGCATCTTCACCCCGCCGATTCCCAACACAATCTCCTGCTTCAGCCTGTACTTCCTGTCGCCGCCATACAAGAAAGAAGTAATCTCTCGGTCCTCCGGGGAGTTTCCCTCAACGTCTGTGTCCAGAAACAATACGGGAACCAATCCTCCTGTGGGACTCTGGTAATCGTAAAGCCAAGCCTTCACTTTCACTTTCCGATTCTGTATTTTCAACTCGACTTGATTGGGCAATTCATTCATCAATTTGGATGGCTTCCAATCGTCCGGATGCTCAATCTGTTTTCCGTCCCTAATCTCCTGCCTCAAGTAACCCTTGCTGCTGACAAGAGTGACCCCCACCAACGGAATCTTAAGGTCAGCGCTGGACTTGATCACATCACCAGCTAACACTCCTAAACCTCCGCTGTACGTGTGAATGTCATTTTTCAACCCAATCTCCATGGAGAAGTAGGCTATTCTCTTTCCCTGCAGGAAAGCATGCTTACAGTATTCGCCGCAGAAATAATACGTTCTTCCCCTCACTTCAGCCTTGAATTCTTCCCTCGGTTCAGTTAAAGGCAACCCGCAGACAGGATCTCTGATCATAACCAAAACCTCTCGATTCACACCCACA
>CAYVVO010000229.1:0-2032 GCA_964455275.1 uncultured Candidatus Bathyarchaeia archaeon
TGTCCCCCCGTATCGAAGTTTTTCCTCCCCTGATTCCCCCTCCACAAACCATAACAGATGAACCGTTTCCTTGAACCGCAGATTCGACCCCCAGTTCCCTGAGGCTCTCAAGAAGGGGCGCAACAGGTCTCCGCTCAAAGGGCGCCCCAAAAATGAACGTTGAAGGTCCGGGTGCAAGGGCTGCAACTGGAATCATGAAACGAAGAGTCGACCCCGACTCTCTGCAGTCTATGGGGCTGTCAGGCGTCTCGAGTTTTTTTTGTCCATGTATTGTCCAGCAGTTTTTATGTAATTCTGTTTCTGCTCCAAGCGCCTTTACTGCCTCTAGGGTCGCTTGAGTGTCATCCGAGACTAGAGGATTAGAGATTTCTGAGGTGCCATTAGACAATGATGCTGCTATGAGCATCCGGTGAGTGAAAGCTTTTGACGGAGGAGCCGAAACCACGCCCTCCAGATGATCTGTGTTTTCGACTGTAACCTCCATCTTTTCAGCCTACCACCCTAGCTTTCTCCTGATTAATCTG
The DNA here is from genome assembly GCA_964455275.1 of uncultured Candidatus Bathyarchaeia archaeon. GTDB lineage: Archaea > Thermoproteota > Bathyarchaeia > Bathyarchaeales > Bathyarchaeaceae > Bathyarchaeum. The sequence continues at coordinate 525 of CAYVVO010000229.1, forward strand.
AGCTTCTAGGATTTCTCCCTCACGGTTCTGCCAAACCTCCTTCACGTCATCTAGCTTGTCTTTGGGAACGATGGCTGTAACCGCGGGTCCAGTTCCGGACAACCCGGAGGCAAGGGCTCCTGCTGTGAGTGCGTCTATGGCTGGGGATGAATCGTAGTCCAGTGCTAAAGAGTATATTAAACCGTTCATGGTTAGGGCTTCCCAGTAGTTTCCGTTCAAGGCTTCTCTGTAAGCTAGTTTGACAACGGGAGCCATGTCCTTCATTCGCCTGACGTTTGAATCTGCTGTGTAGGTTTTTTTGGCTGGAACATAGAACAGAACCGCTGGGGCTTCATCCAGTTCAAAGCGTTTAACGATTCTTCGTTCCATGTTGTCGGTGACTACGACCCCGCCAAAATATGAGGCACAGGCATCGTCGAAGGCTCCGGTTACAGTAACCTTTGCGTCCACTGCCCCGTCAACACCCAGCTTCACCACATCAACATCATCTAAGCTACGTTCCAATGCCGCAGTGGTTGCCAAGGCTATGGCGTTTGCCGCTGCACTGCTGCTCTTCAGTCCCCTTGCCACGGGAATGTTTGACCTTGTTTCAACTTTGGCGCCAAACTTTTTTTCTAACCCAAAATGGTTGAGAACATGTTCAACCGTCTTTTGTGCCAGAACTGGATTCTCCGAGGAATCTGACAGAATCTTAACTTTTACTGTTCCGGGTTCGTCTGTGAGTGTGACGGAGGCTTTTGTCCACAGGTCTACTCCTACGGCTGCTCCCTTGCCTGTTGCTATGGCATTAATTATTGTGGCTGCGCCGTGACTTATCGCCTCAGCTTTTCCCCTCAATGGTTGCCACCCTGTTCAGCTAGTTTGTCCAACGCAGCCTTTCTCATCACATCAACCGGAGCCGGACAGTTAGTCCAGATTTCGAAGGCGACGGCTCCCTGATAAAGAAGCATCTCCAGACCCGAAACAACCTTAGCTCCCACAGCCTTTGCATCTTTTAGCAGTTTTGTTTCTAGGGGATTATAGATTATATCCATCACACACAAGTCATGTCTCAGCAAATCTGACGGAACTGGACTCCTGTTAACGTCCGGATTCATACCCACAGAGGTGGCGTTAACCAGAATATCAGTGGTTTCCAGTTCTTCCTCTAGAACCTCAGCTGAGAGCGCTCTGCCCTTCACTTTGTTGCCAAACTTCTTGCATAACAATTCAGCCAGCTGTTCTGCCTTCTCTGAGGTTCTGTTAACGATAACCAACTCCTCTACCTCTTGGGCTGCATGAAAGGCTATGGCTTTTGCTGCGCCGCCCGCTCCGAGGAGAAGCATTTTCTTTTCGTCTATGGATATGCCGTTTTCTTGGAGGGCAATCATAGCGCCTTTGCCGTCTGTGTTATATCCGACTAGCTTTCCCTGCTCGTTCAGGATTGTGTTAACTGCGCCGATGGCTTTTGCCGTCGAATCGGTCCCATCCAAGTATTTTATGACAGCATTTTTGTGGGGCATGGTCAC
>CAYVVO010000230.1:0-1187 GCA_964455275.1 uncultured Candidatus Bathyarchaeia archaeon
CCTCAACCCGGGGAGTCCGGGAATACCTGAAGTCGCTGGTGTATAGTATCCGCGTTTGCTCCTTGTCCTCCACCAGAGCCTGAGCCGTTCCCAAGATGTGATCCGCATAATGCAAAGTCAGGGTCTCGTCCTCGTAGGTGAGTGGTTCCCCGTAATCGAGAGTTTTCACTGTTCCCCTTGACAGAAAGCGGGGACCCTTCAGTGCGTCTATCATGTCCCGTGTAGCCGGCGTCATAACCGTTACTTCACAGTTCTTCAGGCTCTTTCCTAACCCCACCATGTGGTCAGCGTGGGCGTGAGAAACCACTCTTATTGGGCGGGACTCATCGTAGGCGTCGCATGCAACGTGTTTCCCCAAAAGAACCGCACCAGACTTGGTTACATCAGCCTTTGATTGCATACTCGACGCCTTCCACAAGTTCAGTTTCTTATGTTGAATGAAACTGTTTCCTGTAGAAGCTTTTAAACAGTTCTTGAAATGTTCCTGCCTAAATCCGCCATTTTTCCGCTTATGTGAACAGTTCTTCACTTTCTTTTTAACAAAAACTTGGGTTACCAATTTTTAGTCTGTTTAGCTTTCTCTTGGGCTCAGCATGCAGTCAACCATTTTTGGGCAGACCAAACACTGTGAAGGGATGGGCGTGTCTGGCGGTCGGTTAGCTAGATATCCGAAATGTGCAGGGCAACCTGACGATTCGCTTTCTTTTTTGGCAGACGGTTCAATTTTAGGCTCTTCTTTTGGTTCTTCTTTGACAAGGGGTTCGGCTTGAGGCTCCTCAGGTTTCTCTCTTTTCTCCTTTTCAGTCCCATCAGAAGTGGGAATCAAAGCTTTGAATCTCTTCAAGAACCGAGGGCCAGCCTTAACCTTTTCCAGAACCGAGGGCTCGGATTTAGTGGTAGGTGCAGTTTCCTCTTCTTTATCCAAAGCTTCTTCCTGTTCAACCGCGGGCTCTGGAACATCCTCTTTTTCAATCGGGGGTTCTGGCTCCAGTTTGGTGAAGCAGTAGGGGCAAGCTTCGTACTGTTTTGGCGGGGTGACAGACCGGATGGTCAAGAGGATAGGCTCTTCGATTTCTCTTCGGCATTTTGGATTTGGACAAACAACAACTACTGATTCTTCCGACAATCTTGCTGCATCTCAAAGGTTCTTTGATAATCTTTGCTCTGTTTGGAATATTTAGGTTTAA
>CAYVVO010000231.1:0-1485 GCA_964455275.1 uncultured Candidatus Bathyarchaeia archaeon
ATGTTTCTTGTTTTCTGAAAGCGTAAAATGGAAGAAACACGCCGAACTTGAGTTCATTCAATGTTATCAAATCTCCTCGAGTTAACTGCCCTTTTTTCTGTCTCTCTTTGAAATAAGTGGTGCCAAAACTTAATATGTTTAGGCATTCGGTGGCGGAATCTAGTGATGCATAAAATGGTTTCTACAGGACGGCAACGTATACTTTCTTCTTGTCCAGCTTGCTTTCATGCCAATCAGCGTCGACTTTAACCCGCTCCCCGTGAACATGAACCGTTTTGGCTCTCACAAGCCCCTCCATCTCACCGATGTAAGGCTTCAGCAAAGCTATGTCACTCGAGTCCAGCTCCGCAACATGAACCGCCTCAACTATGTCAGTGGGCGAGAATCCCAGCTCTTTCCTGAGCGCTTGAACTCGACGCGCTAGGTCACGCATAAGCCCTTCTCCCTCAAGTGCATCTCCACGAGTCTTGTCAAGCAAAATCTGCAGTTCACCCTCAGAAGCCTTTGCCCATCTTTTAGGGTCAACCTCAGGAGGCTCATCTGCATATTCAGCGGTCTTTATGTTCGCGAGTTCAAGAAACAGGGTTTCCAGTTTCTTCAGGGCTTCCTGAGCCTTTTTGGGTGCAACCACAATTGCTTTTGCTAAAGGCCATCGGCGCTTCAGCTGAGCATCCTGTCGGGCAGAATACACGATGGGAAGAGTCTGTAGTAATACCTCGAATTCTTCTTCTAAGGCTGCGTCTTCCAATTCTTTGTCTGGTGTGGGCCAGTTGTCCAGATTCACTGTTTCGGGAAGGGAATTGTCCAGTTTCTTGTAGATTTTCTGGTATAGGGCTTCGCTCAGAAACGGTGTAGCGGGGTTAAAGAGTAGAACTAATGTTTTGAGGGTGCGCCAGAGGGTTGCGTAGACGGCTAGTCTGCGGTTCAGTGTTTCTGGGTCGTCGCTCCACAGGTCTTTTCTGATCATGGGGACGTACTCGCGGCTCAGGATGTTGACGACGAAGTCCTCCAGTTTGGATAAGGCGAAATTGAATTCGCATGCTTCGGCTTTTTCGGTGAAGTCTTTTACAAGGTTTTGCAGTTTGGATAGGAGCCACAGGTCTGGAGTGTTCAGAGCCTTCCTGTTGGTTGCCCATTTGAGTGTGTGTTTTTTGGGGTTGAAGTTGTCGTATTCGGCGTTTTGCAGGAAGAAGTTGTGGAGATGATAGAGGGTGCTGAGAACTTGGTACGGGCGTCCTCTAAGTTCTTGGGGGTCGAAGTTCATGGAGTCGATGGGGGAACATTTCCACAGGAAGTAGAAGCGGCTGATGTCCGCTGACCGTTCTTTAAGCAGCTTGTTGATTTCAAGCACGTTTCCGAGGCTCTTGCTCATCTTTCTTCCTTTGGCATCCAAAACAAAGCCCTGAAACAGAAACTCTTCGTATGGCGCTTCCGGTTTGCCCGTAAATATCACATGCTCAAGGAGAAGCGAGTTTGCCCAGCCTC
>CAYVVO010000232.1:0-2714 GCA_964455275.1 uncultured Candidatus Bathyarchaeia archaeon
CTGCAACACATTCCTAAAAGATTTAGCGTACCCCTTCTCGATTTTCACTTTATTGCCAACCCTAACTTGGCTAATCTGTTCATTCCAGAGCGTTAAAGTTATAGATCCTGTTTCATCTTTAAGCGTAGCATCTGCAACCATCAAAGCTCGGTGACCATATTTACTGCGTACCTCGCGGGCGTATGATTTTTCTGTAACTTCCGCTTCGATGTTGATTTCGTTATCTCCCTCTTTAATATCGCATATTTTCATTCTATTCGCATCCTTTAAACAGACTCTTCCCGCTTATGATACGGTCGTTCCCCTTCCCAACCATGACTAACCAACTCAAAAGTTTTACTGTCCGATTGATTCATCAAATCAACGATATGGTGCGGGGGGTGGGATTCGAACCCACGAACCCCTACGGGACAGGGTCCTAAGCCCTGCGCCTTTGACCTAGCTCGGCGACCCCCGCTGCATATCCACATAGAGCCAGAACATAAATTAAACATTTCTTTATAATCAGCAATTGGTGGTTTACGCGTAGGAGTAATGGATGGGGTTTGGTCTCTGGACTGTTTTGTTGATGGTTGTTATGATTGTGGGTCATAACTTTGGAAAGTTACGCAATAAAAGTTATATGAAAGCATGCGATATGCGATGTGGTTAGGTATGAAACACAAAGTTGTTTTACTGAATTTTGTTTTAGCGTTTTTGTTGTCTACAATGGTTGTAACCGCAGCAGCTCAAGAGAGAACAGTTGGCGTTGCTGAAGGCGACTGGTTTAACTATGGAGTCGATGGTAGCTGGAACTCCACCGATCCGAATGTATTTTCTCCTCCGTCGGCTTACGGAGATTGGGAAACAATTAATGAGACAGAATGGGTGAAGATGACGATTACAGGCGTTTCCGGCACAAACGTATCGGTTCACTATCTGACCCATTACAAAAATGGAACTGAGGAAATTGGGGATGGCTATATAGACGTAGATACGGGAGATGAAGCGAACGCAACTCTTACGATTATCGCAGCTAATCTGGGCGTAAATGATAACCTTTACACTTCCGGCGATTATTCTACGTGGGCGATAAACGAGACAATAACCAGAACATATCCAGACGGTGTGAGAAACACAAATCACATAAACATGACCTATGAACTTTCGTGGACAGTAAATGAAACTGAATGCTATTTCTCTCAGTCCGTGAATCTCTACTGGGACAAGGAAACTGGAGTCCTTGTTGAAGACTCCTTTGAATTATATAACCAAACAGGAGAGTACCTAACAACCTGGTCAGTTGGGTCAAGAATTACAGACTCAAGTGTTTGGACAATACCCGAGTTTCCAGCATACTCATCAATACTAATCATATCCATTATACTCACCGTTAGCGTAATCGCCATCGAACAACGAGTAACCAAAAAACAACCCACCAACAACAGTTAAGACCGCGTTCCTCTTTATTCATCAACTCTTTTTCCAAAAATAGCGGGTAAACAGTACACCTACCAAAAAATTGTACATACCGCCACACCAAAGAATTCCTAAAATCAACAGAAATACGATGCCGCCCAGAAAGAGGATTCACAAAACAGCAGTGAACTAGAAAACCTTAATTTAACCGTTCTTCAACAAAATAGCCGAAACAGAATCAAGCCTCGGTGGCCTAGCCTGGTTGGGCATTGCCTTGGTAAGGCAGAGGTCGCGGGTTCAAATCCCGCCCGAGGCTCCATCATTATGTGTGAATTATGCTGTTTTTGTTTTGTTTGTATATTGTTACGGTTACGGAGGAGTCCGAAATCTGGGTTGTAACTTTTTTGCCTAGTACGGAGTTGAACGTTTCAGATGCTACAGCCTCAACGTAGATGCTCCAATTGATTCCCAGATCATGGCGAAAATGAAGAATCTCTTTGTCTCGTTTGACGTGATGGTCACATTCGAACCATCCTGCAAACTCGGCAAGAATCTTCTTAACCAAAAGAATCACAAAGTTGTAGTCAGGTGCGGCTCCCATTGTCAGCAGCATGTCTCGGGTAATCGTTGAACCTGCGTTTCTCCCTTTTTCTCTTACTTTATCCTCTGGGCAGCATTTCAGCAGGGCAGCGAAACCTTTACGGGTTAAGGTTATTGCGCCGTAACGCAGCATGTACCTGATATAAGCGTATTGCTGAAGTAGCCGGTTCAGAAGGGAGTTGACGCTAACTCCTTGTCTCTCAGCTTCTTCATTCAATACTTTAAGCCATTCTTCATCTATTCTAAATGAACGACCGATTGTCTTTCTTTTTCTGTTTAGCAGCAACAGATTCTCCTCAACCAAAATGGTTGCAATGTATTATCATATAATACTTTCTGGTACAATAGGTGTTTATTGTGTACGTCAATGTTTTATTGTTCAAAAACATTTACCTTAATTTATTATGCAGGGATCGAATAAAAAAGAACAGATTGAAGTTCTATTTGTGGATGATGATGTAGATTTCTTGAAAAGCGCAAAAAAATGCCTAAAACTGCAGGGCAAATTTGACATAGAATCGGCTTTTTCGGCTGATGAAGCCATGGAAAAGATGAAAAAGAAGAAACCTGATGCAATCATATGCGACATTCGGATGCCCTTTACAGACGGCTTCGAGTTTCTGAAAGCGCTTCGAGAAAGCAACAATAATGTTCCATTCATTGTGTTTACTGTAACAGAAGATAAGGAAACAGCCCTCAAAGCCTTTAACTTAGGC
>CAYVVO010000233.1:0-6302 GCA_964455275.1 uncultured Candidatus Bathyarchaeia archaeon
ATAGTGTTTAACGTACCAAACGGCGTCTACTCCTTCTCGGTCACTTCACCCCATGATTACACCGCTTGTCCGTCGTCTGGAACTGTGACCGTTAACGCCATTAACGGTTACCAACAAATAACATTCACCTCTGCAAGTCAAGAATTTCCATGGCTCCTTGTTGCCTCATTATCTGCCGGAGCTGTGTTATTGGCGCTAGCCATAACCGCGTTCGTGCTTTACAGGAGAAAGCATGAAAGACAAAGGCAGGATTGAAATCTTCTAGGTTACAAACGTGCAATCAGCGTTTAGCTTTTGCTTTGACCTTTTTCTTTGTTTGTTTGGGTTTTTCTTCGGTCTTTGTCTCCTCTTTGCCTTCCCATTCAACATGTCCCTCGGCGCCCTTTTTGTTAAGCTCGCCTGAGGAAAGCATGTCTGGCGGTGGGTAGGATGTGTCTAGGAGGTTGGCTAAAAGGTAAGTTGACGTGAAGACGTGTTGGTAAACTCTGTTGAGCAGCAAGGGTATCTTATTGGTGGGGTTCACTTCCAGCAGTTTGTCTATGGCTGGATTTTTTCCTTCAAGCGTCACTAATCCCTCCACCTCAAATTTTGCCACACTGGGTTTTGTGCCCACTGTCAACACGAACCCGATGACACGCTTGCCGCTTTTACGGTCCTTCTCCTCCAGTTTTGCGTTAACATCAAAATTTAACATGGGAGACTCTATTCTGTCTTTCAGTTTAACGCCTCGCAAACTGAGAATGTCAACCTTGACTTGAACGTCAGACTCGTCACTTTTATTTGAAATGACTGATTCCTCACACTAGCGAACCTGCAAATGATATGTAACTCATTTTTTCATGTAACATATAATACGGGATTTTCAATCTTTTCCGTTCGTGTGTATCAACATACTACACACAACCTTCACAACTGCTATCTGCTCACCCTGCTCTTCGAACATGAACAAAAACAGAATCAGCGCACTCCAGAGCGAAAATAGTGTTCAGACAGAATCACATAATTTGAAGACAAGCAATCTAACTGTTTCTTGTTAATCAGTCGGACTCTGTTGAGAACGCCTTAGAAATCTTCTGTATCTCATTGGTCACTGAAGACAAAAACTTCATTCTATCTTCAATTTTCCTTCTGTGAGCGCTGGTGAGCTGCTTGAACTTCGGCATCACATCTTTGATGACATATATCATGAGGTCACGCTGGGTCTTTTCGCTGAGGCACTTTATTTCCACCTGTCCGCCCTGATAGAGGAGCATAAGGTTTCCTTTCGGGTCTATGTTTGCCTGAACCACATTTCCCAGCTCGTCAGGAAGCGCATCAGGAGAAACAGGAATCGTTTTTGCCAAGGGCTGCATAAGCTTCAAGAACGAATCAAAAAACACATCCACAACCCTTTTTTCTTCAGATGTCAACTCTGAAATCTGACCGATGTCGTCTTGGAGGCTTTTCAGGGACGATATAAGCTCTTCCAAGGTTATTTGGGGCGGTTTGACCTGTTCTTGCTCCTTGGCGGGTAATTGTACTGTGCTTTGGCTCATTAAGATCATTCCTTTGTTCAGTTTTTCGCTGGTTTATTACTAAAAGCGCTTGTGTGTTGGTTTGCGTGACACACACAGCTTGTTAAGCGGTGAGTGGGGTTTTATGTATTTGTTATGCCTAAGAAACATCTTAAGTCGTAAGACGCAATATTTATATCCCTTCCCCCGACCTCTTTTCTACGGGTGGAAGTCTTTTGAGCTACGGGCATCAAGGTCTAAAGGAGAAAGCAGCAGTCAGCCGAATGAAGGTTGTCTCTTCTGCCCGCAACGAAAAAGGCAAAATAAAAGTTTCCATAGACAAAGAACGCCCAATGTCCCAATGTCCTCTCTATAACAGATATGACATCCAAAAATACGATCTTCACCCCGGCTACAGTTTCGCCCATATGGATGCCCTGATACCCAAAGGCACACCCTATTACATCGACAGCGGACAAAAATACGTAGAACGCATCGTCCGCGCCCTCTACTACTTCAAACAGTGCTCCCTCATAGGACCTTCGGGAACAGGCAAAACCCACATCGTCTACCTTGTCGCAGAACTCTGCGGCTTACCAGTTTGGGAAGTCAACTGTGGTCTCCAAACATCCTCATACGACCTGATTGGTCGTTTCATAGGATTAGGAAAAGAAAACTGGATCGACGGAATGGTAACCAAATGGCTAAGAGGAGGCGGAATAATGTATCTCGACGAAGCAAACATGATGAAACAGGACGTAGCCACCAGACTGAACCCGGTTCTCGACACTCGAGGCCACATTGTGCTGAACGAGAAAGACAACGAATGCGTAAAAAGACACAAACATGGCTACATGATCATCAGCATGAACCCTTACTCAGCCGAGTTCTCCGGAACCAAACCGTTGAACGCCGCCATGAGAAGACGAATGGCAGTCTGGATAAACTTCGACTACACAAGCGTGGGCGAGCAGATTTCACCTAACGAAGTAGAACTGCTCAGGAAGCGATCAAACGTTGACGAAGACATGGGTTACAAGATCATCCAGGTGGGCGCTGAGCTGCGGAGACAGTACAAGGCAGGAGACGTTCCTTACGGTCCTTCGCTGGGGGACCTGATAAACTGGGCTACACTCATTTACGACGGAAACACCCCAAACGTCGCAGCAGAAGAAACAATAATTGCCCTAACCAGCGATAACACCGAAGTGCAAGCGGACGTCAGAAGAATCATAGAATCGGTGTTTCCTCCTCCTCAATGATGAAAAAATTAGCAAAAACACGCGGTAACCTCTATGGGATTCCTTGATTATGCTCGGTCAATATCGCTTCAAAAAGACGACATGAAGGCAAGAATCCGCGTAGACCCAGAACTCCAGCTGCCGATTCTTACGCAGGACAAAGCAGGATTCAACGTAACCCTGCCACTGCCATCCGTGCCAGAAGCAGAAGAAGAAGAAAAGATCATATCCTTTTTGGGCTACGAATTTCCAGCAGACGACGACGGAAAAGCCAAGGTCGGAAGACTGTTCAGAGCCTGCGTTTTCCACCTAACAACTCACACTATGATGCCTGCTGACGAAAAAAAACTGGCGTCGTTAACGTCAAAGCGTTCGCTAGTTGAATCGTTCTCTGAATCGTTAGTCAATGACGCTTATGTCAACGCCTACCTTACAGCGTGGTATCCTGACAAGCTCGCTGACATGGCATACGCAAATTCGCTGGCTTACACAAGGATGAGACGCGTGGAAACCATCTTCAATCCAGCAACTCGCGTGATGACGGCTCTGCTGTCAAGGCTCAACATAGGCACTGTGAAGGGAGTTCTTCAGCCAGAAGAAAAAAAAGCGGTCAACCATTTGACAAAAAAAGTGAGCGCACTCAAGGAAGAAATTATGATGGCTCTAGCCATGGAGGGGACTGAAATCGACGAGGTTATGAACGCAACAGCCAACGAAATAACTCAAACTCTGGAAAACTTTGGTCCCATTCTGGAGGCTCCATCCCTGCAATACACTGAACAGGCTGGTCCATGCACGATCTACTCTCAAAAGATGCCCTCAGATTTTGCGATAGAAAAAATCTTCAGAAAGTCTCTAGCGACTTTGGGCGGAACAATTCCGTCTGAAGACTCCGTTGAATCATGCTGGAGAAAAGAGTCCAACATAGAGGCTTCGCAGGCCTTTGACACATGGTTCCATCAGAAAGCCCGAGAAAAGAAGATACTCACAAAACTTGAGAAATACACGGAGTGGAGCAGATTCAAATCTGTTAGTTTTCCCACCGAGGACTACACGCGATATCTTAGGGCTAGGGCTCTTGTAAAGGGAACGAGCCGCAGATTGCTGGACAGCCTCAGAGTGGCTCAGGACGCCTTAGATGAGGACCCGAGAAAACTGTACGGTCAACTGGACCTGACAGCCGTTGTCCAGATGATGGCAGCCGGGAGACCAAGAGCGGATGTTTTCATGCGGGATGAATACCTGAGCAGAAGCTACGCGTGGAGTCTTCTCTTAGACGTGAGTGCGAGCATGAGGGTTAAGGGCGAGAACGCGCGAGCAATGGCCATCTGTATTGCTGAAGCCACAAAAGAACTGCTGATGGATCCGGGGTCGTGGACATTTTTTGCTTTCAGCGACCAGTTTTATGTTCTGAAAGATGCTTCGGAGGCGTATTCGCGTAGAGTGCGAGCGAGAATTGGGGGACTGAAGTTCGGTGGTTTAACGTACATGCCTGACGCCATTCAGGTTGCAGGAGAAATCCTCGCGCAGAGATTCGATGAACAAAGATTCTTGGTAGTTCTTTCAGACGGATGGCCATACGGCTACCCAAACATGCACATCGCCCTAGCGGAAACCATCAGATCACTGGAGAAGAAGGGCATAATAGTGATCGGAGTCGGGTTGGAAACTGAAAGGATGAAAAATTACTTTAAAGCGAGTACCGCTGTCTACAATCAACGAGACCTCATAAAAGCCTTCGCAAAACTGTATGTGCGAACCTCAGCGGGTGCCCTTGAAAGTTAAATCCGAATCTCGACAAATTGCAGGCTGATTCAAATCCGAGAGCTTATTCATGAGGCTGTGGAGAGGGAGATCGTAGCCAGGAATTCAAATTTTTTTCCAAACTCTTCCCCATTTTTCTTGTTCAGAACAATCTTTTCGGGGATTCCTTCACGCAGATAGGTTATGTAAACTATGTTTTCTCCTAGACCCAGTCGTTTCAGGTCCTCAATATTTCCCTTGACCTTTTCAAGTTGAGTAATCCTATCCTTTAGGTATTCTATAGCATCGAAGAGAATCTGAGCCTCGCCGTACTCTTCTTTGGAAATCATAATGTCTTTGAATTGAATCCAATCGGATTTTCCCCCTTTATTCTTTTTACCTTTATTTTTAGCCTTACTTTTTCCTTCTTTAGACGTCTTTTGAAGACCAGACAATTCTTTGAACCAATCCTCATCCCCATGAGTTGTTTCCTTCTCTCTCAAGAGAGAACCTAACCTTTGACCGTATTCCTCACCTGCAGTTTTGCAAAAGCTAATCTCTTCTTCAAGGTTTTCACTAAGCTCCTTCAGGGAATGGAAATATCGTATCTCAGTAACCACATCGTTCACCGTCTCAGAACGCTGGCTAGGTAAGCGCTCCCATTTATTCAGTTTTGTCTTAATCGCAATTACTCTAAATGAGGGGGTGATACTAAGAATTTGTATGTAACATTCTGCTACACACAGAGCAAATCGAGGGTTTTGAGGCTTCGTTATTCATGAAAAGCTTGTTTTTGTTTTAGATGAAGATTCGTTGTATTTTTGAAGCTTGGGAAGCGATGGCGAGGATTAAAATGTAGATGGAGAATCCTGTTATTTGGCGTATCAGGTGTGGGCTGGTCCAGAACCAGCTTGCGGCGCCGCTATAGTGGTATCCGGCAACAAACCAGGCAAGAAACACGTCGATTATGGTGTCGACTATTTTTGAGAACTTTGGAGGCAAGGTGACAAAGTGAGAGTTGAAGCATATTATCAGGTAGATTGGAAGGTTGATGAGAAAATCAAAGATTGTGAGACCTAAAATGATGCCGTAGTTCTGCATAAAAGTTCTGACAAGAAGGTTGCCTTCCTCTACTGGAGATTTGATGAACAGCAGCGTAACCAGGTAATCTAACAAGATGAAGCCGAACAGAAGACCTGCCCGTTTTAGCCATAAATTGTTCTTTGGAACCAGATACTCTCCTAAGAAGATGAGCCGCTTCCAGTTGGGTCCCACTTTGCTGTCTTTCCTCTATATATTATATCTTATCCTATCAGATAAACCATTCCTTGAAGCAGCAACAACAACGGTTTTCGTAACTGTTCAGGTTAAAGATGGGGTAGATCATGGCTCTAATTTCATGTTTGTGCGTGTGGTGTGTGTCTAAGCTTGCGCGCGCATAAGCAAATAAGGTTTAACATCGAACAGATTGTTGATCAGTATAACAATGAGCATTATTTATCCGTTTTAGAATCGAATTCTGAATATGAACGTTGAGTTTTGATTCAGACTTCATATTCATACAGCTTAAATGTCTACAACTTAACTTCCAGTTCAGATTGGAACCAAATTCAGGTTGGATTACATGGAAACACTGAAAACAAAATCCCAAAAATCCGGCAAACTATACGACAAGAACGCTCCCGTATGGAAACTCCTTAGAAAAGAAAGAAAACCGTTTGACTTTCTTGCAGACATCGAGAAGACATTTCTCCAGTTTGACCTCTCCCGAAACGAAATCAGAGTATACCTTTACCTAGCAAGGTCCGGAGTGCAAAAGGCTCGA
>CAYVVO010000234.1:0-4488 GCA_964455275.1 uncultured Candidatus Bathyarchaeia archaeon
GGGCTCTCCGAACGCCGACAGGGTGTTTGTGTCCCATGCGACTTTCTCTTGCCAGAGGTAGTAGAAGCCTGCGAACATGAAAATGGAGGCTACGATTATCATCAGGTAGATTATAGCTTTGACTCCGAGATGTTGAAGAAACTGCTTCTTTGCTTCTTTCAGTTTCTGTTTCAGTATGATCTTTTTTCCTTCTCCAGCGGGGTGGCAGGAGATTTTTGGTTCGCTGGGGATTATGTTGTTTTGCCAGCAGACTGCGTCTTGGAGCTGAATGTCCTGCTTCTTGTAAAGGTCTGTTAGATGAACTGACAGGGCTCTGCCTATCAATGATTTGCCGGTGCCTGGGTCTCCAAGCAAAAGCAGGTATGGTCCCGGGGGAGCAGTTTTGGTGATATGGGGCTTCTCTTTATTGGGGTCCTTCCAAGCCTCATACCATTTTTCTTCCTTGAGGTTCTTGAGTTTGTGAACCCACTCTCCCAGACATAGATAGCACTCGTTTAATGCTCGTTCTTGCCCGATAACCCACTCAAGGAGGTTGTCTGAGACTGGATAATCCTTGGTGGATTTGAAGTTTTTCCAGTTCCATTTCTTGCCGCGAATAACCTCTTCATCTTCTCCGAAGTAGTTCATATCCTCTCTTCCTGACTTTCGACTGATCAATCTAACAGGATGCACACAAGCCTTCAGCTAAGCTTATGATTTCCTGAAAACCAGAAATTGTCGTCAACTAAAATAAAGCCGTATTACCAAATCGGTAACATAGCGAGAACCGATTTATCGTCGTTGCAGCCGTCAGCACGGAACATGAAGCAGGCGCCAAAACTTTTCGTCCTGTGTGGAACTAAAGCGCCTCTCAAATTTACTGTTTTTGTGCAAAACTTGTTGGCGAACTTTTGTCAAGAAAACTTGACTAACGCATTATTTGACAAGTCAAGAAACCTTGACAAAAACGCTTTTATCAAGAAATAAACCCAATTTTATTAACGGGAAAAATGTTTAAATCGGCAAGAAAATGCCAAAGTTTACTCGTTTTGTTATTCTTAGTTGTAATGTTAGTTCAAACTTCAAAAGCAGACACAGCTAACTCCACTGCAAAAGATGTGATGCCAGCGTTCTTAAGTGAAGTTGTGGGGCTTGACTTAACAAAGTACAACATAACCAATGAAGGCTATGGGTTCACTTATCCCTCAGAATATGGCGGTAAGATCAAGGAAGAAAACCTATCCTTTGACCTTATTTCCAGTGAAGGCACTATTAGAGTAATGGGCATGTTTCTCGACGGATTCATCTGGGGGATATTTGTGGATGCCCCAACAAACGGTTCAATGTTCTTTAAGCATCAACCATCAACTAATGCCCTTGATGAATCACGAAACATACTGCAGAGGTACAAAGTCTTCGCTGATAACTATGGCTTTGGCACTTCGCATATAGATTCAGCGTTAACCCTGTTGAACAATGCCACTAGAGCGCCTTCAGCAAATGACGATTTGCATCTGTTCAACAACATAATTGGTTTTGTTTCCTCAGTCATAACTGAAGGTAACGTGAAGCAAGAGACGACACAAACAGGTGTTAGCTGGATTTATACTGACAAGGGGGTTGATATGCCCAACAAATGCCTAAAAACAGATTTTGGAGCCAATGAATTGCATTTTGCCGATACTTGGAATCTTTTCACTGTTGGATGCTTTAGTGTTGTTTCTGAGGATGAGGTCAAGCAGATAGCTTTTGATGCGGCGAACAACTATAATTTGACTTTGGTCGGCGAAAATGGCACTTTGATTGTTGCTGAAAAGCCTGGCTGGTCCAGGACATCCATAGTGTTGAACATGGTGCCTGGAGAAATATGCAACGATGAACTGAGAAAAAAAATAGGCATTGTAAGCGGCGGCAACGCAACCAGAGACCCCATGGCGCTCTATCCGCTTTGGGAGACCGTGCTCTATTTTAGCGAAAGGGTTGGCAGCGTCTATGGTATAGCAGTTGGCGTGTGGGGAGACACAACAGAGATCGCGTACATCACCCCATACGGTTACCTTGACGCTCCACCACAAGACCCTAACACAACAACATCAACCGACCCCCCAGCTGACGAACCAGAAGAAAAACCAGCAGAGCAAACTGACCCATCACCCACACAAACTGAAATCACAACCAAATTAGAGAGCAGCAACCCGCCATCGAGCATCTACTTAATCGCTGGAATAGCCGCAACCGCAACAGCAGTAGCCGTAGCTGCGGTAGCCCTCAAGAAAAGAAGGAAATAGCACCCTTCTTTTTCCCCCTTTTTTCTTGTTTCTGAGAAAAGATGCAAAGTAACGGATTTTAGAAGCTGAGGCTTTCCCTGAGCCCTAACTTTTTTGCGTCTAGATCTGTTCAAGAAGATTTTATTAGTGAGTAGCTTCGGAAATGTTAGTCACAGTTTATGGAAGGAACATACGATGAAGGACAGCGTTGCGGTAATTGGCGCAGGGGTGATAGGCGGAGCCATAGTTAAGAGTCTGCTGAAGAGCGGATATGACGGGAAGATAGTGGCGGCTGATATGCAGCCAGAAAAATTGGGTGAGCTAGAGAAGCTGGGGATAACCGTGACCAGCAACAACAGGAAGGCTGCCCAAGCATCGGAAATTATCTTCTTATCCGTTAAGCCGAACATTGTAGCGCCTGTGTTGAAGGAGATAGGCAAAGAGGTTGAAGGGAAACTGGTGATTTCATCGGCTGCCGCGGTTACCGTTGGCTTCTGTAAAAGAGTAGTGCCTAAAGCCCGATTTGTCAGGATCATGCCCAACCTAGCCATTCTGGTGCAGGAGTCCTTCACTGCCTACTGCTGCGACGGTGACGTAACGGGGGAAGACCGAGAGAAGGTCAAGGAGATTCTCGGGATGATGGGAATCCACAGGGAAGTTGAAGAACGGCACATGGATGCGGTGACTGCCCTAAGCGGAAGCGGTCCCGGATACCTCTCCGTTATACTTGAAGCGCTCACCTATGCTGGCTTAAAGGTTGGTTTGCCCAGAGATTTGGCTTTGCTCAGCGCAGCTCAGGCGGTTCTGGGAACAGCAAAACTTGTGCTGGAGACAGATCAAACTGCCGCTCAGATACGGGATATGGTGACGACGCCCGGCGGAACAACCATCGAAGCAATTTACGAGCTTGAGGGCAGTCAGGTTCGGCAGGCTTTGGTGAGGGCTGTTGAGGCGGCAACACGGAAGAGCGAGACTATCCGGAAGCAGTGGGAATAAGAGGTCATGCTGACTAAGACTTAAATCTTGATGTTGGACTAGTGTATAATCATGCCAGAAGAGAAGATTATTGTTCTCATGGGGTCGCCGAGAGACCTACACTTTGCAGCTAAGATCAAAGATTTCCTCGAAAAGGAGGAATTTCATGTCAACTGCCTCTACAACGTTGCTTCTGCCCATAGGACCCCAGAAAAGTTGCTGAACGATTTGAAGGAATACGAAAAGAGCGGAGACAGCATCGTCTACATTACCGTTGCCGGCTTGTCAGATGCTCTTTCAGGAGTTGTCGCCGGCTACACCAGATACCCAGTTGTTGCTTGCCCCCCAGACTCTGAGAAACATGGCGGCGCCAAAGTGTTCTCTTCCACAGCCATGCCGAAGGGGATACCTGTTGCCTATGTTGCTAAGCCCGAAAACGCTGCCCTCGTAGCCGTGAGAATCCTCGCCATATCCAACCCTGACCTAAAAAAGAGTCTAGACAAGTTCAAGCAGAAAATGGCGAAAAACGTCTACAAAGGCGCAGAAGAAGTGAAGAAACTCATCCAGAAAAAAGACGTTAACAGGCTGTCAGTCTAAGAAAAAGCATATTTTCAACAATACTCTGTTATTAGGCTCCTAATATGATATGCTTCTCAAGTTTCTTTAATGCTCTACGCTTCACTCGCAGTTAATATGCACCACAAGTGCGTTATGGTTAATTTTTAACCCCAAACCCAACTTTTGTAACCTCCAAAAATAGTTCCTCTTCATTATTTCGAACCACAGAAATTACCTGTAGGGCGCGTGCCGAACATATCCATCTGACCACAAGCCTTATCCTTAGCTGTTTATATGCAGGTGCAATTAGCAAACAAATAATATTTTGGTGTAGTTAATTGGTGTGATGGAGATTGATACTTTGAATGCTGAAGAGGAATTAATAACTAGACTTAAACAAGATATGGGCGACGAGATGCCTCGCGCGTTCGCTGGAATAGCGAGGGACATGATAGAAAAAAACAAAGCCCTAATCATACAGTGGCTGAAATCCAACAAAAACTTAGTGAAGGAAGTTATTGAAAACTAGAGCTCCATTGTACCGAAGTTAGTTTCTTCGATTTCGCAGGCGCTTATAGAGTGGAGTCCAATGCGCGTGCATTCGGTTTACTTCTGTATCAGGAATTTTGCCTTTATTCTAGACTAAAACGGCAACTAACTTGTTCAAGTAATCTACCCCTAAAAAAGCATCTAAAATAAGAAGTGAAAA
>CAYVVO010000235.1:0-1967 GCA_964455275.1 uncultured Candidatus Bathyarchaeia archaeon
TGCTGGCGTTAGCAAGTTTCCTCAGCTTTTTTTGGCTCGACGCTCTATGTTGGGGAGTTCTTGTTCTCGCGGTTCTCACAAATCTGACTGTAATTCAGCGGGCGATCTATTTCCGCAAGGCGTCACAATGACTCAAAAAGAAAGAAGTGTTTTGGTTTAGCGTTGGCTTCTTCTTGAGGTGCCTTTTCTCCGCTCGTTTTTCGAGCGCACCTTTACTACGCCACGATGCACTGCGCATGAAACACAATAATATGTTGTTTCTGTGCGGCTGGCAATGTATGTGCCCGATTGACGAAGTTCCTTGTAGAGGCGCGAGTCCACTAAGGAGACTCTTCGTGAAACTCGTTTGGCTTTGTCGCGGGGAACTTGCTGACCGCAACCGCAACACTGAACCAGTGTGCCTTTGCCTTTGCTGCCTTTTGCTCGTCCTCTGGATTTTCGTTTAACTGGCATTATTTTTCCTCATATTCCTATTTTGAATGGGGTTTATTAAGTATCACCGGAAACGGTTCATATACCTTACGTTTTTTACGAGTTAACAGCTATTATGCTCGTGTGGGGCGCCTCAGTAAACCCCTTTTCATGTCGCCGTCATATTTAGGCTTAATTCAAAAGAATTAAATGAGTGCGGTTTTAATATGCGATAAAGCCAATTGTATACGTGAAGAATCGGTGATGTGCTTTGGGTCGGGTTGGTAAGGGCGTTAAATGCAGTGTAGTAGGCTGTGACAAAGATGCAGTTCGCTCCATCGCTCGAGATAAGGTGAGCGCCGCGGGACTAAAAGTTGATGGCTCTAGGCGCTCCTACCTCTGCAGGCTTCATTACAAAGAATACAAGAAGGGCAGCAAAAAAGATAAGATGCTTGAGAAATGGAGGTTCAGAGGCTGAGAATTCTCCAGTTGCATTCAAACTTCATAGAGTACGAAGTTGTAGAGAAGGAGATAGCATTAGCTGAGGAACCTGAGAAAAAACAGGATCGCCTCGAAGAACTCGCCGTACTATTCACTGCAGTCGAAGAGGGAGACACCGCAGACGTCGCCAAAAAAGCCATGGAAAACACTAAAGCGTCCCTCGACAAGTTGAAGGTTAACCGGATTCTGATCTACCCATACGCGCACCTAAGCAACAACTTAGCGAAACCAGCCGACGCCCTGAAGCTCATCAAAGAAATGGAAAAACTCGGCAAAGAATTAGGACTCGAAACATACCTGACTCCCTTTGGCTGGTGCAAAAAATTCTCGGTTTCTATTAAGGGGCATCCTCTAGCCGAGCACCTCAGAGTCGTATCCTCTGAATCGGCTGAGGAAGAGGTTGTCTGCGAAGCCCTGAAGGCGGAGGAGAAGCTCAAATCGTCCTGGTATATTCTGCAGCCCGACGGGGAAATGATTCCAGTAAGAGAATTCCGCTTCAAGGGATGCAAAGGCTTGGAGAGATTATGCAAGTATGAAATCAAGAAGGTCCGCGCTGTTCAGCAGGTTCCGCCTCACGTTTCATTGATGAAGCGGCTGGAGATAGCGGATTATGAGCCTGGAAGCGACCCCGGCAACCTCCGATGGTACCCTAAGGGGCGTTTGGTTAAGTCGTTGATTGAAAGGTATGTGACGGAGCGGGTGATCGAGTACGGCGGGATGGAAGTTGAGACTCCTATCATGTATGATATCGAGCATCCAGCCATTGCACATTATCTTCAGCGGTTTCCTGCGCGCCAGTATCTGCTGTGCTCTGATAAGCGGGACTTCTTTTTGAGGTTCAGCGCCTGCTTTGGCCAGTTTCTTATGGTTCATGATGCCCAGTTCAGTTATCGTCAGCTTCCCCTGCGAATCTACGAGTTGACCAAGTATTCTTTCAGAAGGGAGAAGAGCGGAGAGTTAACTGGCTTACGGAGGCTCAGATGCTTCACGATGCCGGACTGCCACGCTTTGGTTGCTGACTTGAATCAGGCGAAGGAGGAGTTTCTGGTCAGGTT
>CAYVVO010000236.1:0-1751 GCA_964455275.1 uncultured Candidatus Bathyarchaeia archaeon
TGCCCCTTAACGAGCGGGCAAACAAGGAGCACCTTGACCTTCCGGTGAAGCTGTTTTTTGAAACAAACAACGCAGTATTCTTGACAACCTTGAGCCTGTATAACCTATGGAAAAAAGTCATCACAGACCAAATCAGCGCCCAAGAAGCCTCCTTCCTGCTCCACAACGAAACAGGCGAAATAACACTATAACCCACATTCTACGCGCTAAAGTAACCTGAAATCTGTGTGTTTTGGGTTAAAATTTGTCCTTTTACATCAACAACGTAACCCTACAAAACTTGGTGATTGGTCAATTTTTCTTGACTAGCTTTACGGCTTTCTGGTCAAATTTTCTTGACAAAAACCCTTTAATTAAATACCAGCATAAATTGAATAATCAGTGCAAATTAAGATGAAAATTGCTGACCGTAAGAAAGCATCAATTTTGGTTCTTCTGCTTCTATCTACCTTTCTCAGTTTTGCTTCAGTTCCTGCTCTTTATGGTGATCGTGAAGATTGGCTCGAAGGATGGAGTTACAGAAAAAGCCACATAATAGAAAGTGCTTCTGGTGCTGGAACAAACTATCAGGTGAAAATCACTGTTCACTATGACGATGACACAGATTCTGGAGAACATGTTTACCTGAACAGTAAATGCCAATCAGACTTCGGCGACATAAGATTCACAGATGATACTGGTTGGACTCTGCTAGATTACTGGATGGAATCAAAGAATCCCGAAACTAGCGCAGTTTTTTGGGTTGAAGTTCAAGATGATTTGAGTTCTTCAGACGCTACAACATACATCTACTACGGTAACTATGAGGCTACAACAACAAGCAATGGAGCGGCTACTTTTCCAGAGTTTGAAGATTTTACTGGTACATCCCATTCCATGACTGTCTACAACCAAGACACATCAAGAATTGAGATAACTCATGATACAGTAAACGATAGATTACAATGTGAATGGAAAACGGTGGGTTCAGGAACCTATAAAACCTCTCACGCCTATTGGAGCGCAGTTTCAAGCGGCCACGCCATGAGAATGAATTACTACAGGGAAACACCTTTAGATCTCACCGCAAATAAACATTATTCAATGTATTTTGGAGAAGACTACACCAACTATTACCCACCAAACTCCAACGGCAGCATGGCTGGGCATTGTGTATGGTCCGCAGCTGACACTTGGCCTCCAAGCAGAGCCTATGAATTGTCTATGAATGATGGAAATAAACAAAATTCTAGCCTTTATTCAATTAGTTTAGATACGTGGAATGTTTACGAAGTGACTTGGGCAAGCAACAATGTTTCAACGTATTGGAATAACACTCATCATTGGTCACCATCAAACACAACCTGTGTCCCAGATGAAGATCTCTATCCCATAGTTGGTGGAGCCAGAGGATCAATGAGCACTTCTTCAGGTTCCTTTGCTTATTGGGATTGGATACTCGTAAGAAAGTTTGTCGAAAATGAGCCTCAGCATGGTGATTGGAAAGAGGAAGGGAATATTGCCCCTACAAATTCAGATTTTGCATTTTTGGATATGGATGACACGGATAACCTCTATGCACAGAAACAATACTACACGGCACAGTATGTTGTTACTGACTACGATGGATACGCCGACATCGAATATGCAGAGTTTTCGATAATGCAATCTTCCACTGTTCGAGCCACATTCAGGTTTGACGAAGACACAGCAGCATTCAGCATCGAATCAGGAAGCGCAACTTGGGATTTAGACATTGGAAGCTGTTCTAA
>CAYVVO010000237.1:0-1530 GCA_964455275.1 uncultured Candidatus Bathyarchaeia archaeon
CTTATTATTCTCGCGATTTGTCCAGCTTTTCTTGCAAAAAGCTTGTCCATTGTGAATATTACGGCGAGCCAAACTCTTCCTTTCGCTCTATTGATTCCGTGGTCTTGTGTCTTGTTTGTTATAGCTCTACAGGCTGAGTTGGAGAAGGACCCGTTCGATATTCCCCATGCGGAAACAGAGATTGTGGGCGGTTACGAAACGGAGTACAGCGGAAGAAAACTGGCTTTCATAAAACTTTCAGAGGATTTCCAGTTCTTGATCGGCGCTGCCCTTGTAACTGTTCTATTTTTGGGCGGCGCTCATGGACCTGTGCTGTTTGGCATGCCAGAGCTTTGGCATGTTTTCTGGTTTATGGTTAAAACGATTGGAGTAGTGTTCATTCTGGAGTATATCGGTAATGTGTCTGCCCGATTGAGGATAGATCAGGTTGTTCATGGGAACTGGAAATTGTTAATTCCCTTATCTATACTGTCTCTTGCTCTTACAGTGATTGTTGAACCGTTGTTGCGGTCGGTGATTGGTTAGGAGGAAAAAATGTGACAAAAAGACGACGATTACCAGCGCTGATAAAAGACATGGGCGCGTGCCTCTTCAAGAAGCCCTTCACTCGCGAGTATCCTGCTGTAAAGGTGGAAGTTCCTGAGGGCTACCGAGGCAGACATGTCTTCTATCCTGAAAAATGCATCAGCTGCGGTCTATGTGAACGGGACTGCCCCGCCAACGCTATAGAACTCAGGGAAGTTTCGGGGAAGCGAATGCCTCATTTTTACCTTGACCGCTGCATATTCTGTTACCAATGCTCGGAAGGCTGCCCAAGAGATGCAATAAAGTTTTCATTAAATTTTGAGATGTCAACAACAGAAAAGGAAGATTTGCTGGTAACGCCGGAAGAATTTATTTCTAAACAAAAAGTCACTTCGGATGAGGGAAAATAGCGTGTGGCTTGAAACGGTTTTGGCTATTGGCATGGTGACCTCTGCGGTTTTTGCGATATACTTGAAGGAAACCGTGGCTTCGGTTTTGTCCCTGAGCACCATGATGATTCTGCTTTCGTTGCTCTACTTCAACTTAAATGCGCCCTTCGCCGCAATTTTCCAGTTGGCATTAGGCACTGGAACCGCAGCGATTTTCCTTCTTGCCGGCGATACGTTAACCAAGAAAAGCAACGAGAAAACATCTTCTAAAACGATTCTGGTGGGGCTGGTTGCTTCTGCAGTTCTTTCTGTTCCTGTAGTTGTTGGAACTGTTGCGACCCAGTCTTTCAGCAGCACGTTGGATATATCGCTTTCCAGTGCGTTATGGGAGTTGAGGGCGATTGATGTTCTTGCTCAAGGTTTAGTAATTTTGACGGTTGCGCTTGGCGTAGTGCTACTTTTGAAGGAGGAACGGAGGCGAAAGTAAAGTGGATTATATCGTGCTGTCTGTTACGATTCTGGCGATTGGAATAGTCGGTTTGGTCATAAAACATGACCTAATAAAAATGCTGATAGCCATAGAAATGATCACTGCAGCAGCAACAATGAATTTTGT
>CAYVVO010000238.1:0-1511 GCA_964455275.1 uncultured Candidatus Bathyarchaeia archaeon
GGGAGTGAGATTCGAACCCACGAACCCTGTTGGGCTGCCTCTATATCCCGTCTTTTAGGAAACGTTTAACGTTCATCCTGAGCGCCCATCAAAACTCTTATCTAATATTGCTGCTTTCGGAAGAAAAAACAAAAAGAAACAAGAGGGACCAAGTTGCGAACAAACTTTCTGGTCCCCTTAACTAGATTTGTCAATTCTTTGACCGCTTTCGCAAACCGACGGATGCAACTATTACAGCTGCAGACGACAGCAGCACCATAACTCCGAAGCTCAAGCCTTCTGGGACAGTATCCGAGGTATAATTTTCCATACCCCAAGTGGATGGGTCATCTGCGTCACTGCCTTCTGGCCACGCTGCAGTTGTTTCGGTGCTTGCGTCGTAGACTGCTACTCTACAGTTCCACGTAATGTCCATTTGGACGGTTCCTACATTCTTCGCAATCTCGAATTCCAAGACCCAGTGCTCTGTGCTGTCGGTCGGTGACGTGCTCAACGCGTTAGCCCATTCTATTTCGGATGCGTCTAAGTCTGCCACAGCCCAGCCCGTTCCATCTCCTTCGTACCATACTAGATCCGTGTGTCCTGTAATCACAAACTTGAAATCGCCAATCTGAGGAGCACTGCCCCCATCTGCATAACCGTCAATGCAAAATTCCCAATAGTCTTCAGCATCGTCTGTGGTGTCACTGAGAAATTCGACAAGCCACTGTGTCACAACCGCATCACCATAAAACCATGTACTTGTGAAAGAAACGTCTTCGCCTATCGTATTAACTTCACCACCATCAGTCCATTCATCATCAGGGGTCCACACTCCATCATAAGTAGGCTGTACTACCATACCCCAAGATACTCTTTCAGCGGCTTGCGCACTAGCACAATTGATGGCTCCAACGCTTACCAGCAAGAGCATCATAAAAGCTACCATAGTTAGCGTGCAAAATCTCTTTTTCATTACTTTTTCACCTCCCCTCCCGTTCTTTCACTTCGAAAAGAGTACGAAGGAAACACTGTGTTACCCCTCTCTCCTTCCATTTTTAGTACAGTTCTAGCTATTCTATGGTATTTACGTTTAAAGATTTCTGAAGATTCCCTTAGTTTTCTAGAAAAATCGTTATAATTTTGGACTTACAAACCTTACACCCAACATAAAAACCGCTCTATCACGCTATAGACCAAAGACATAATGAGTAATCACCTTTTCACATCCAAGACAATGAAGTATCATTAGGCTCCTCATATGATTGGGGTTCAGTGTTTTTGTTCTATTCCGCTGATTAGTTCATGGAGGTCTCTGCCCACGTATTCTCCTACGTAACCGCCTTCCAGCACACCGAAAACTGGCTTCCCCAAAGCTCCCACCCTTCGTCCAATCTCCCTGTAGCCCTCATAAGTCAAACCCAGCGAAGCCAAGTCTCCTTGGTGAGCATCAAAACCCGCTGAAATACCCACCACCTCAACGTTTGTCATATCCACCTGACTCAACGCCTGCTCCAAAGTCTCCAGATACA
>CAYVVO010000239.1:0-1786 GCA_964455275.1 uncultured Candidatus Bathyarchaeia archaeon
TGGTAGCCCGGGGGAGATTCGAACTCCCGTCGAAGGCTCCAAAGGCCTCCATGATTGCCGCTACACCACCGGGCTAAGCAGTGTTCTCTAACCTATGTTCTCTGCTATATTTTTCCTCTTTAATATTAACCTTAACGCTCAGCACGTGACTCCCTGAAAAGGCAACTGACAGAAAGTTCACGTTTGTTCTCTGTTATTCAGCAGAGATGAACCTATTTTACATTGATTTAGAGACTGGAGTAAACTTTCTAAAGAATGGATTCAAAGCTTGTTGGAAACAGGTATGCCGCGTTATTCTGTTTCGCTTTCTTCCTCTTCTTCCGCCGCTTCGGCTGTCTCTTCTGCCGATTCTGATGCTTCTCCAAGCACTTCTGCTTCTGCGAATCGTCTACCGACGTTAGTTACCTTTATTCGCAGCTTGTCTCCGGGTTTAGTGTTAGGAACGAAAACCACTAGTCCCTCGATTCTGGTTATTCCTTCTCCTCGGCGGCTCGTCTCTTCGATTTCTACGTCATACTCTTTTCCGACCTCAACTGGCTTAGGAAAATCTCGGTCAAAGCCTCTTTGTTCGTCTGGCATCTAATTCCCTTCATTCAGTCCAGAAAATGGTCTACAGAACCGTTAGCGATCCGTATTTTCCTGAGTTAAGCTGAAGCTCTCCCCTAAAGGATTTGATGTATCCATTCTCGATTTTCACTCTGTCATCGACATTAACTTGGTTAGTCTGGTCGTTCCACAGGGTCAAAGTTATGGTGCCCGTTTCGTCCTCTATTGTGGCATCGGCAACCCTGTAGGTTTCGTTGGTGTATCTGGAACTAACTTCGCGAGTTTCCGATTTCTGGATAACCTTTGCTTCAATTTCCACGCTTCGCATCCCATCTCTCAATTCATTAATTTTCAAATCTTTCGTCCTCTCGTCTTGTCAAACGCCGCCAAAATGGACCAGCCCGTCACATAACGACTTGCTCCGTTTTGTTGGCGAAATCAAAGGAGATTAACGTCGAATATAAGCTTTACCACCTAACATCCGAAACTTTACAGAGCTTAAAGATCATCATCGGCGCTAAAAACCGCTCAATTCTTTATCGGTCCCTATACGAAAAACAGGCTGAACATCCTTCTCTTCATTAACCGATAAACAACCGCAAAAGGAATCTTACAACGAAGGCAACCGCAGCGATTGTTGCAGCCTTTCCCCAAGTAGTGTTTCTCATGAGCCGTATCACCACGGCGATAAGAGCAGCTACCCAAACCTCTCCTGCCCACAGAATCAACGTCCCCACCTGGTAGGCTAGGTTAGGTAACCATAACGCGTTGAAAACAGCGATTTGCAGGTCATAGTCTAAAGGTAGACTCACAACAGGGAGAGAAGAGAATGCCAACGCACTCACCAGAGTGTAAACAGCGGTAACTATGAATGCGTGTCCGATTATGATGAAGAACACGTTCCATTTACCCAATTCTTCTCCAAAAAGTTTCGACACTATAACCACAATGCCTGCCCACAATATCCAATTCATAGCAACAGAAAACGCAACCGAAACAAAAAGAGAGAGCATTGCTCCACCAAACCCTAAAGATTCTATTGGCGAAACAAAATTTCTGAAAAACAAACCATCAACCTTCATTGTCAGATTCGCCGAATCCAACCAAACTAGATTAAATTCGATTCCTGTTATGTTTTGCCAATCCGAGGAATTAGTTGAAGCCCACCCCTGATCTGGACCAACGTTTAGGGTTACGTTTGCCCATTCTCCGCTTGAAGCCAAAAGACTGGCTAGGTCTG
>CAYVVO010000240.1:0-1608 GCA_964455275.1 uncultured Candidatus Bathyarchaeia archaeon
ACCTAAAAGCAGGAGACAACCGAACTAGCTCATATGAAAAAGAAGCAAGCCGCACTTATCGCATTGGTTTGTGGCGTCGCCATTTTTGGCATAAAGCTCGTAGCCTATTTTGTTTCAAATTCTGTGGCTTTGCTTTCTGACGCCCTCGAATCTATCGTTAACATAGCGGCTTCGGGGCTGATGCTTTTCTCGGTTTGTATCTCAGAAAGAGCCCCAGACAGCAGCCACAAGTATGGGCACGAAAAAATCGAGGACATATCAAGTTTGGTAGAGGGGATGTTCATAATTATAGCTGCACTTTTCATTATCTACGCCGCCGCGGGGCGCCTCTTTGAACCCGTTGAACTGTTTGAACTCGACCTCGCCATTGGAATCTCGATGTTAGCTACTGCCCTAAACGCGGGGCTCTCTTTGCTGTTAATCAACACTGCTAAGAGTTGGGGTTCAACGGCTCTTGAGGGCGACGCGAAGCACCTGTTCTCTGACGTTATGTCAACTGTGGGCGTGTGGATAGGACTGATTTTTGCCCAGTTAACTGGTTGGAGCTTCTTGGATTCTATTCTAGCCTTTTTGGTTGCAGTTTTGGTTACAAGAATGGGTGTTGGGCTTGTTCTGAAGTCTTCAAATCGCCTAATGGATCAATCGTGTATAGCAGAAGAAAAGAAGATAAAGGAAATCCTTGCCAGACATTCCTTCCAGTTTATAGACTTCCACGATTTGAAAACCCGCCGACACGGGAACCAAGTTTTTGCGGAGCTTCACCTTTCGGTTGACGGTTCCCTGAGCGTTAAAGAAGCTCACGATCTCACGGATCAGCTAGAAGAGGAATTGAAGGAAGAGCAGCCAAACGTGAACCTGACAATTCACGTTGAGCCTCCAGAATAATATAGTGTGAAAAAAGGTTTCAGTTCTTGGAACGCTTTTATGCTACCATCGCAAGATGTTTGCCAGCGTCTTCTCGCTAACCGTCTCAGCGACCTGTTTTCCAGCCAGTTTTTCTGCCAGTTTAAGGGCAAACGGAAGAGCTGTTGCGGGTCCTCTGCTTGTTATGATGTTGCCGTCAACCACAACCATATCCGCTTTGGGTTTGCCTCCGCCCTTTCTAAGCTCATCTTCCATTCCCGGATAAATCGTGCAAGCCTTACCTTCAAGAATGCCCGCGTCTGAGAGAACCGTGGGACCTGCGCAGATTGCGGCTACTAGTTTGTTGGAGTTGAACGCCTTTTTGACCATAGCTATTACTCGCGGGTCCTTTCTGAGGTTCTTGTAGCCAGGGTTTCCTCCCGGAACTACAACTGCATCAAAATCTTCCACTTTCACGTCGTCGATGGACTTGTCCGGAATAATTTTCATTCCATGTTTGCCTTCAGTCACTTTGGGTGCCAAGCCAGCGACTGTTACTTCTACGCCGGCTCTTCTGAGCACATCCACAACGGTTAATGCCTCGATTTCTTCGAATCCTGTTGCAAGAAAAACTAATGCATTACCCAGACATACCACCCCTATTGCTCTAGTTCATAGACCAGTTACACGATCAGTTCTATCACAAACTCGTTTATTTATGGTCCCTTCTCAGCAGACGCTATTGACGGGTCGCCCATTACTCCG
>CAYVVO010000241.1:0-4050 GCA_964455275.1 uncultured Candidatus Bathyarchaeia archaeon
TCCGAATAGTTTTATTTCTTCCATCTTGCTCAAACGAGCCACCTTGACAAAGTTTCTGGGTTCAGAAACCAATATTTAAGGATTGTTTAGAGAGCAGAAACATCTTTAGCGCATAGGCTTCTCTTTTCTGCCGAGAACCAACTCGTTAAGGGAGACCCCATTAACGGTTGAAACTTTCCATCTGACTCCGGGGAGATCACCCATGGCTCCACCGCGGGACCCGCCAATTCCCTCCACCACAACTTCGTCGTGTTCATCAACCACGTTGAGTGCGCCGTCTCCGGGAAGAAAAGCGGTTATAACCCTGCCGTTCTTTATGAGTTGCGTTCTGACACATTTTCTGATGGCGCTGTTAGGCTGCTTGCTTTCAACACCAACTTTCTCTAAGACGATTCCCCGCGCCATTGGAGCCCCCTTTAGTGGATCTGATTTAATGTCCAGTCTAAGCATTCGCCGTTTGTAGTAGTTGTCTTTCCATCTGAAGTTTTTTCTCTTCGCAAGCAGTTTTCTTGCGGCAAGTTCGCCTTTCGGTGCTTTGGAACCCATGCTTTTCTGTCCTCTAACCATTCTATTCTAGAGTTCTGATATTTAAACAGTCCACATTAACGAACTCACATAAATATGCTTCGCGAATAGTCCATTTGGCTGTTGTTTTTGTTTCCCACTAAGGTGGTGTTATATCCTTTTTCCTCTGTTTCAGATTCAACTGAAGACTTGTTAAAAAATGACCCGAGCTAAAAATTGTTTGCGCGCTAGAGGATGGGCTTCAATTCTGGGGACGCTTTTGGATTTTTCGTGGGTTAGATTGTTTCGATAATAACCTCTTCATCGAACGAGATGTCGTAGGGAGATTCCTTGTAGCCGACTATTGGCTTGGTTTTGATTATGATTTTTTCCCATCGTTTGCGCTCTATGTTATATCTGAAGTTGTGTGTGTTCGGTTTTAGGAGACAGCGGTAACCAAGAAACCGGTCATTTTGGAATACAAGCCTCATTTTGTCTTTGCATTGAGGGTCTGCGCAGGGGAGAGTTGCTCTCAGCATCATCATCACGTTTAGTAAGATTCAATAAACACGTTAATAAATTTAACGAATTAAACAACCAAATCCATAAACCCCAAAAAAGAAGCAAAAAACAAAATTAACTTCCTGAAAGTATCTCTCGTGCCTTACCAACTATCGACTCAAGCTTTTCTGTGGAGACTCCTGTTTGTTTTCTGAGCTCCTTTGGATTTTTCTCCATTAATTGCTTTAACAGAATTACTCCATTAGATGCCAACTTGTTTCTGGTCTCAGCGTTTAATCCCTTAAGAAAAGTTACGGGGTAAAGCTTCTTTTCTTCAATCATTGTTTGCAGGTCACGGTTTGGAGGCGAACTCCATCCGATGTGACGGATTCCTCTGCAGTCCGCGTAACGTTTGGCGTGCTCCGACAGTTTGGTGTTGCAGACTATCAGTGCGTAATCTGTTTTCAGGTTGTTCAATCCGAGTTCGTATGCTTCGGTTACGTCTTCGAATACTGCTCTGGAGATGAGGCTCACGTCTAGGCTTGGTGGGGTGTGATCTTTGTAGTGGTGTTTGACTTCCACGATGCAGGTTTTTCCGTTTTTTCTGGCAACCGCATCAACTTCATGCTCTACGCATCTGCCGCGTATTATCTGGTTTGGGGTAACTTCGTAGCCGTGTTCGCTTAACAGAAGCTGAATGAACCGTTCAAAGTCGGGCGCTGGATTCAGCAGGCTCAAAGCCTTTCTCAGGTCAATTTGATTCCTGATTACGGGTTTGTGCTTCCTTAAACTCCTGAAGATCATCTGAAGGATTTTCTTTGTTTCCATTCCATCGTAGACTCTGGTTTCGATTTCTTCGGCGATTGCCTCAGCAGCAACATTGGTTGCGCCCATCCGCAGGCAGGTTCTCACAATCTTGTTTTTGTCGAATGGTTGTCTTGATCCATCAAATTTAGCAACGTGAACAGTCAACGTAATCTACCACAAGTTTATAGTTTCCTTATGTTGCTAAAAAGATAATCATCTTCCGCACATTGTAATAAGCTGTTTTCATTTCTTATACTTGCTTAGAATTTCTAAAAATTCTGTCACCCGCTCGTCCTCCTGTTGCTCAGGCTTTAGGAGAACAGGTCTTTTTCTATTCCGCACCGAAGAAGTTCTTCTTTGTCCAGATTTGATCATGAGTTCTTTCCTTACCGTTTCAAAGGAAGTCAATTTTTTGAGTGCGGTTAACCAAGCTGCTGCTTTAACATCCGAGTGGAATACCCAATTTCTATTTACCTTGACAGCTTCTTTTGGACAGACTTTTTGGCATGCAGAACAAAAGATGCAAAACTCGGGATAAACACTAAGATCGTCGTTTTCCAATTTGATCGCATCAGTGGGGCATATGTCAACACAAACCGTGCACCCGCTAGGGCAAAGATCACTATTTAATTCAATGGTTCCCTGAAAGGGTTTTTTCACCTCTATCGCATCCAGAGGACACGCTGATTGACAGCGTTTGCAGTAAAAGCAAGAGTCCTCCATGATTTGAACGCCGATTATTACTGTTTTCCCGTTTTCAGTTTTTTTTGTTGACACTTTGATTGCTTCTGTAGGGCACGCTTCTTGACATCTGAGATTACATATTGGATTACATTTGTCTGTGGCAACAGTAATTTCCTTCAGTAAAACTGGAAACGCCTCATTTTTCACAACGGTAGTAACTTCTTTTCCATCAATTTCCATACTCAGCGCGTTAAGGGGACACAAAACTGCGCACTCGCCACATAGATTACAGGAGTTCACGTCAAAATCGATTGTCGGCTTTTTTGCCAAATGACCTTCAGTTATTTCTGCTGGAGTTACATTTATGGCTTCTCTCGGACAAATTTCAGCACATAAACCACAGCCGTTACACAAATCTTTGTTCAAGGATAGACGATAATTCCTTTTAAGAAAGCTTCTCTTGAGAGTAATCTCTTTTCTGTTTTCGGTTTTAACGATTTTTCCGCGCACAGTATTCCCCAACATACACGAATTATTCTTCGTCAAGTATGGTCATCAGGTCTCAGCCCCTTCAGGTGAAGCTTTTTTTCTTTTTTGGGTGAGAATCTTGACCGTTTTTTCTATCTCTTCTTTGGTGACGCCGTCAACAATTTTTTGCATCTCCTTTATTTTTGAAGCAAACTTCTCCCCCTCAGCTGCGCTTATCCATGCCAATTGGAGCCGATTTTTATCCAATCCCAACCGCTCCATCTTCTTCCACAATTTTTCAACCCGTTTCTTGGTCTGATAATTGGCGTCTATGTAATGGCAATCATTCAAGTGACAACCCGAAACCAGCACCGCCGCAACGCCTCTAGCAAAAGCTCGCTCAACAAACTTCACGGCTACCCTAGCTGAACACATGCTTCGGATGATTCGCACGCTGGTGGGATACTGCATCCTGCTTACTCCCGCGAAATCTGCTCCCGCATAAGAGCACCAGTTGCAACAGAAAGCAAGAATTTTCTTGTCTGCGTTCTCTTCAGTGGCTGCGTCTATCTGAGCATAAATCTGTTCATCAGTGAAATGACTCATCTCGATAGCGCCGACTGGACACTCTGCACTGCAAGCACCGCACCCAGAGCAGGCTGCTTCAATTACCTCTGCTTTTTTCCGTTCTTTATTCACAGTAATTGCATGATATGGACACACTCTGGTGCACATGCCACATCCAATGCATTTTTCAGCGGACACCACAGGTGTAATGGCTTCGATAGTGACGCTACCTTTAGCCATGAGAATTCCTGCACGGGCTGCTGCAGCACTTGCTTGTGTCACGCTGTCTTTGATGTCTTTGGGGCTTTCGGCGCAACCAGCAAGAAAGACCCCTCTGGTCGGGGTGTCTACTGGCTTCAATTTTGGGTGTGCCTCCATAAAGAAGCCATCTGAAGTCTTTGACAATCTCAAAAGCCGCATAATCTTATCGCTGTCATCGCTGGGTCTAAGACCAACGGCTAGAATTGCCATTTCCACATTTACCTTGTATATTTTTTTCTCAAGGGTGTTTTCTCCAAT
>CAYVVO010000242.1:0-1734 GCA_964455275.1 uncultured Candidatus Bathyarchaeia archaeon
AAGATGTTCCTATAAGCAAACCCATGAGAAAGCTTCCGAAGAAACCAGCAGACTTCTTTACAACTTTGGAATACACCACAAGAAGAACAGTGTCGAGAAGGGCGATTCCAAAGCAGAGCCAGTTGATTCTTAGGGATGCCAACAGTCCAATGGCGAAAAGAACTGCGGCTGTCAGAAGAGCATGCCACGGTGCTAAAATCTTTGAAGGAATAGGTCTGTTCTTTTTGACGATGGCATCTGACTCTTGGTCGACGTAGTCGTTGAAGGCGAAACCTCCAGAACTAATGCTGATCGCAGACAGGATGACTAACGCCAACAAACCAAAGTCTGGAACGCCTCTCTGCAGAGTAAACATGGTTAAAACTGAGAGACCGCCAGTCATGAGCCAGTAGGGCGGTCGAAGAAGCATAACGACGGCTTTCAGTCTAGTCTTCAACGAATTCATTTAAATCGAGCCTAGTATTTTCCTGAGCTTATTAATTTTTTCAATCCTTCCTTCAAGCTAACTTGGGGTCTCCACTGTAGCTTGTTTATGGCTTTGCTGTTGTCGGCTAATGTTATGTCCATGTCTCCCTCCCACGCTTGACCCCCCCTGAAAGAAACATCAACATCCTTCAATCCCAGAATTTCAATAATCATCTTTGCTAACTCCGACACCGAGGTTGTGGTCCCTGTGCCAACGTTAAACACCTCTCCTGCAGCTGCGGGGGAAGTTGCAGCCTCTAGCAAGAAGTCCACCATGTCTGATATGTAAACGAAATCTCTGGACTGTCTGCCTGTCCCCAGAACCTCCAGTTTGTCGGGTGTCTTCTGCAGTTTGTTGAGGAAATCGTATATGACTCCGTGGCAGTCTGGACCATAAACATTGAATATGCGGAGAATAACAACCTCTAAACCGTAAATCTCTCTGTAGAACCGACAGCAGTTCTCGCCAAGCAACTTTGACAACCCGTAGAACGCGATTGGATGTGTCGGATGCGTCTCTGGCGTCGGTCTCTCTGGGTTTCCATAAACTGCACATGAAGACGCGAAGACCACTCTTGCGCCAGTTTTTCTTGCGGCTTCAAGGACATTCAATGTTCCAACAGCGTTAATTTCGGCGTCTTCTTTAGGGTTTTCCATGGAGAAGGGAACGCTTGTTTGGGCTGCCAGATGGAAAATGGCTTCACAATTTTTTGTTGCTTTCTCCAGTGCCGCAGTATCCCTGATGTCTTCCTGCGCGAAGTTGAGGTCCTTACCTATGAGGTCTTCTATGAATTCGATTTTTCCTGAATACAGGTTGTCGTATGCCGTCACTTTGGCGCCTTGCTCCAAAAGTGTTCTGCAGAGGTTAGAGCCTATGAATCCAGCGCCGCCAGTAACAACAACTTGCTTTCCCTCAAGGCTTTTCAAGGTGATTTTCACCAGATTTTATGGCTGGAATCTAAGGTTGTACTCATTAGTTAATCTTTCCACAAAACCATCGATTCCCTAACGAAAAGGTGGTCGCATGACCCCAAAAGCAGATTGTTCCATCCCGTGTAGTCAAATATCCTTTGGTCTGCAAGTCTGGGCTTCACATTGCTTCGGTTGCCTCAATTGAAAGGTCGATCAAAATTCCTGTTTGGCTCCAACCATTTTTTGTTTCATCGAAGAACAGCAGTTCAAAGATTACCATGTTGCTTCCCGGATGGTCTATGCTTATTGTCACCGGAAACTCCCACGTTTCCCCATTCGCCACGGTTCTGTTGAAGC
>CAYVVO010000243.1:0-1662 GCA_964455275.1 uncultured Candidatus Bathyarchaeia archaeon
GCCTAATCTCCTCGTTTGTGCCGACCTGGACGATTCTGTCTTTCTTCACAGCTACTGCTTCAGCGCTGGGCTGAGACGAACCCATGGTTAAAACGTTTCCACCCATCAAAACCAAATCTGCCCACACGACAATGTCACCCTTTCACAGCTGGTATACAAACGGCAGCCACCAACTAAATAATCATTCTCAAGACTTTAATAAGCCGTTATTTGTGGCACCGCAAAAATGTTCCTTCAGTTGCTTATGCGCGGTATAAGCATTGGAACATCACGTTCATATTTCCGATACTCTTTGCCGAATCGCTCTTCCAATTCTTTGTCTTCCTCTTTGGCAAGCCGATAATACAAGAGGGCTAGAACTGGCCACAACAAGAGTGTGGAGATGGTGACCCACAGGATGTTCATACCCAGAGTGAGCAGCAGAAACCCTAGGTATTGGGGGTGGCGGACGTGTCCATATATTTCCGTTGTTACAAGCTTGCCTTTGGCTCCGTAAATTTTTCGCCAACCAAAGACGATCAGGAGCATACCCATCAGAATAATCAGGTTTGAGGCAGGTAATATGAAGCCGAGAAAAACTGAGGTGAACAGGTCTTCTCCGGTTAAAACTGCTAGAGGGTACCACAGGCAACCCGGAAAAGTTGATCCGAAGAGCCAGGTGAGAATGTACATGGTTAAAGGGAAGCCGTACATTTCAGCGAATAGGGCAACTATGAATGCTAGGTAAATGCTGCTGGGTAGGCGTGTTATTTTCTTTCTGAATCTTATGAACAGGATAAACAGGCTGAAAAGAGCAATGTTCAAAACCACGAAACCCCAGTCGATGGCGTTATGGGGCAAATAGGACAGAGGAAAAGCAAGACTGAACGTATATCTTATTGAAAGCCAAACTAACAAAACTGACAGCAACAGCGCCAACAGTGCAAGGCTTATCAGTTCAAGTTTTCTCACTCTACATCCTCGCTTAGTTTTCGCCTAAACAAGAATCGTCTATGAACCTTAATGTTTTTCAGAATTGTTTGCAGGTCCTATTTTTTACTCCAAGCTTCAGGAATATAAGCACACGCTGAATCAGACTCGAACCAGTCGCCTGTGTGGGAGTAGGCTCTGGTTCTGCATCCGCCACATATCGTACGGTATTCGCAGACCCCACACTTACCCTTCAGATTGTCTGGATTTTTTAGTCTCCTGAAAAAATCTGAGTTTTGGATTTCATCCCAGATTTCTTTTATGCTTTTTTCTTTGATGTTTCCAATTTTTAGTTGTGTAGAATAAAATTGGGGGATTACATCCCCGTTCTCAAGGACACTTATGTAGCCGCCGAACAGGAAGTATATGCATTTGCCCGCAAATTCGTGTTTGTACCATTCCTCAAAGTTTTCTGGGTTTCTTTGCTTGTATATACGGGCATAGAATGGGCAATGGATGTGGAACTTGAATTGTTTCTTATAGGTTTTTTGGCTCAAGTCGTAGAGGTGGTTTAAAGTCCATTCGTACTGCTCAGGTGACGGCTCCAAGTTCAGATGGTCTTTTGCTCTCCCAGCCGGTACTAGATGGTTGAACCATACAAACCTTGCACCGTATTCTTCCGCTAAATCGACCACATGATCAAGGTCTTTATAGTTGACGGACGTGATTGCCGCTGATAAGCCGTTAAGTATC
>CAYVVO010000244.1:0-11531 GCA_964455275.1 uncultured Candidatus Bathyarchaeia archaeon
TAGTATCTGCAGAACTCGTCAACCAAACTTCCAAGTATCCGGTAATCGGCTTCGTTAAGCTCCTTGACTTCAACCTCTTCTCCCAAGTGACGAACTTCGCCCCGAATGTACATTGTTCCGCCGTGCATCCCAGTTCCCACAAACCTAGCATCATGACGGCTTCCATCCTTCATGTTTAACCCTAACACCACCAGCACGCCTCCAGCCATGTACTCTCCCAGAAAATCTTGCGCTGTTCCACCAATCACTATCGCTGGACGTTTGCCAAGATACTCTTTCATGTGGATTCCAACGCGGTATCCAGCATCGTCCCGGATGAAGATTTTTCCGCCCCGCATCGAATGCCCAACCAAGTCGCCAGCGCGTCCATGAACAACTATCCGCCCGTGATCCATGGTGTTTCCGCAGCCATCCTGCACGTTTCCGTGGACAGTGATGTTTACGCCTTTCATGAAGGCTCCCAGATCGTTGCCTGGAGTTCCGTAAATGTTGATGCTGAGGTGGTCGTCAATGTCGGTGCCGATGTATCGTTGACCGTAAACGTTGCAGATCTCGATTTTTTCGATGCCGTTGCCGTCCAGACTCCTGAGTAGACTGTTGAGGTCCCGATAGTACACCCCAGTGGCGTCGATCAACGCCACATTCTTTTTCAGAATCAAATTCTTGCGTATGTTGTTTGTCACATCTTCCGGTTCCATGCTTTTACTCACCTACCATTCTTACACCCAAGATTTCCAGTTCCCTCTCCGTCAAGCCTACGCCCCGGAGAAGCAAACGGTTGCCCCGCACGCTCTCGATGGCGTTTATGCCCATTCCGCCCATCATCTCCATAATCTCCAAGCTCCATCCACGAAGAAGACCCACCAGCCTCTTCGCCCCAATGTCAGGGTTAATCCTCTTGGTAAGCCACAGGTCAGTGGTCGCTATGCCCCAAGGACACTTGCCAGTGTAGCATTTCTGGCACACCGTGCAACCTAACGAAACTAGGGCTGCGGTGGCAATGTACACGGCGTCGGCGCCCAAAACTATAGCCTTGAGAACGTCAGCGCTGCTTTTGATTCCGCCCGCGGCGATAACGGAGGCTCTGTTTCGTATGCCCTCGTCCCGTAACCGCTGATCCACAGCTGCAAGCGCCATCTCTATGGGGATTCCAACGTTATCCCGTATTATCCTTGGCGCGGCTCCTGTTCCGCCTCTTACACCATCCAACACTACGGCATCTGCTCCGGCTCGGACTATGCCGCTGGCTATGGCTGCTGAGTTATGCACCGCCGCGATCTTCACGAATACGGGTTTTGTGTAGTCTGTGGCTTCTTTCAGCGCGTAGATCAGCTGTCTCAGGTCTTCGATGGAGTAGATGTCATGCTGTGGGGCAGGAGATAGGGCGTCTGTTCCTAGGGGAATCATTCGTGTCCGGGAGATTTCGGCGCTCACTTTTTCTCCTGGGAGGTGACCTCCGATGCCAGGCTTCGCTCCCTGTCCAATCTTGATTTCGATTGCTGCTCCCGCATCCAAGTAGTCAGGGTGTACTCCGAAGCGTCCAGACGCCACTTGAACTATAACATGGTCGCCATACTTGTACAGGCTCTTTTCGAGTCCTCCCTCGCCTGTGTTGTAGAAGGTGCCGACCTCGCTGGCTGCCCGTGCTAGAGACTTGTGAACGTTGAGGCTTATTGAACCGTAGGACATGGCAGAGAACATGATGGGGGTCTCAAGTTGAAGCTGGGGAGCCAGTTTGGTCTTCAGCACAACTCCGTTACCTTCCTCCATTTCCAGTTCAAGTTTGTCAGGTTTTGAGCCAATGTAGGTTCTCAGCTCCATAGGCTCTCTCAGCGGGTCAATGGACGGGTTGGTGACTTGGCTCGCGTTCAGCAGAAGCCTATCCCAGTATGTCAGGTTAGGCTTGTCGCAGCCCATTCCAGTGAGGACAACGCCTCCGGTTTCAGCCTGCTTCTTTATGGAAGTGATAGCTTCTTGTGTCCAGTTGGCGTTAGACCTGTAATGGTTTGGGTTCTCACGTATGGTTATGGCTTGAGTTGGACAGAACGTGGCGCATCGCTGGCAGTTCACGCAGTTCTCGTTTCTGCTGCGCAGGATGTCATCTTCCTCATCGTAGTAGTGAGTGTCATAGCTGCACTGGTTCACGCAGACTTTGCAGCGGATACAGCGGTCCTGATCGCGCTCAACGATGTACTCGGGGACAACGTAACTCTTCATCCTCCATACACCTCCTAAGCTACAACCTCCACAGCTCTTCGGGATTCGAGTCTTCCTATCACCGGCTCTCCGCCTCTTGGGCTCCAAACCCTGTCCAGCATAGGCGAAACCAGCCGTATCGCCGACTCCTCCGAGGACAGAAACAGATAATCATCCTTTTCCGCTGCGGTGAGGGGTCGAAGCTTTATTCTGTCTGTGAGCCCAATCATCTCGCCTTCATGTGCCACTATGATGGTGAAGGGTCCGTTCATCAAGAGACTGCCGTATGTCTGCCGCAGAGCCCTCAGGGCAAGTTTGTTTTTCGGTTTCATTGCTTTGATTTCTGACCAGAGGGGCGGGGCGAGAATCTGGGAAACAATCTCGACGGGTAAGCGCTGCCGTCTCATGAGTAGGTCGAAGGCGTAAGCTATCACTTCTGTGTCCGTCTGCATGGTGCATTTGTATCCGAACATCTCCAAGTAGCGCTTGTTGATGCCGTAGGAGGAGATTTCGCCGTTGTGTACCACAGTCCAGTCTAGGATGTTGAAGGGGTGAGCTCCTCCCCACCAGCCCGGCGTGTTCGTTGGGAACCGCCCATGGCAGGTCCACATGTATCCCTTGTAATCCTCCAAGCAGAAGTATTCCGCCACGTCCTCTGGGAAGCCTACTCCCTTGAAGACTCCCATGTTTTTTCCGCTTGAGAAAACGAAGGCTTTGCCTGTTTCTGTGTTGATTCGCATAACCTTCTCCAGAATGTAATCGTCGGCTGCTTGGCTCTTCGTTTTGGATTTTTTGGGTTGAAGGAAGTAACGCCACATGATTGGGGGGTCTCTAACGTTGGCTTCCTGTGTTGGCATCTCCTCTTCGTTGAGGATGTTGAAGCATTCGCTGATTAGGCGGTCTGTTTTCTTTTTTGCCTCTTTGTCCAGGTACATGATCTGGAATGCGTAATCGTCCTTGTATTCTGGGTAGATGCCGTAAGCCGCAAAGCCGCCGCCCAAACCGTTTCCTCGGTCATGCATGTTGGCGATGGCTCGGACCGGGTCTTCCGCTGAGAACCGTTCTCCCTTAAGGTTCATCATACCGAATAGGGAGCAGGCATCGAAAACCTTCTCGTCCCCGTAAGGATTGTTAGTTTTAGTGAGATCCTTCATCTTAGTTCACCACGAACATTTCTTGTCTCAGCTGCTCCGGCAATGTAACGATACCAAAATCGTCGGAGAGAAGCTCTTCTTTGATTGTGCTCACATCAACATGGTTCTTCAATAGACGGAGAAGTATCCCAGCTTTCTCGATTTCACCCAAGAAGATGAAGCCCACAATCACGTTGTCCTTGAGCAGAATCTTCTTGTACACAGGTTTTTCGGGCTTAAGCTCAACCAGCACTTCATAATCGTCGAGTTCTTTTGGGTTCACAGTTCCTACGGCGATGGTGAGCAGATCGAAGTATTTCAGGGAACTCATAACCGTTCCCCCAGCATATTCTGCCTTCTTTCCCGCCATGTTGTAGCCTGCCACTCGCCCGCCCATATGAGCCAGAGGCCAGAGGGGCAAGAGGCGGTTTCCGTTGATTAGGAAGTCGTGGGCTTCTGCGACGTCTCCGCATGCGTACACGTCAGGTATGTTGGTGCGCATGAACCTGTCCACAACTATTCCACGGTTCAGTTTCACGGGTGTTTCTTTGACGAGTTCTGTGCGTGGGATAACTCCGATAGCGACAACCACTAGGTCGCAGGGGATTTGCTTGCCGTCGGTCATCACCACTCCGCCTACGGAACCGTCATTGTCTTTTTTGCCCAGAATCCGCTGAACGGTTTGACCAGTGATTACTGTAACTCCAGCTTCTGTGAGCACCTTTTCTGCCATATCGGAAGCCGTCTTGTCCAGTATGAGATTGAGTATGTTATCCTTGAGCTCCACTAAGGTTACCTTTATTCCACGTTTCACCAGCGCCTCAGATGCGCTGACGCCGATTAAACCGCCGCCGATAACCACGGCGCTCTTGGAGTGCTCCAGCTTGGCTTCTATGCCTTCTGCGCTGGAAAGCTCTGTAAACGTGAATACTCCGTCTTTTTCTCCGCCCTCCATTCTTGGAACAAAGGGTTTGCCGCCGGTGGCGATTAGAAGCTTCTCATAGCTGATTTTGTCTCCGCCATCCAGCTCAACCTGCTTTTTTGTGAAGTCTATTTTCGTTGCGGCTCTTCCAGTAAGCGCCTGGACGTTGTTGTTTTTCCAGAACTGGTCGCCTCGGTACTTCATGCTGTTCAATGTGGCTTCTTTGCTGACGTACTCGGAGATCATGGGACGGGAATACTGGGGAACTTTTTCCTCCGAAATCACTGTCACAGTTCCCACGGGGTCTACTTCTCTGATGACTTCAACTGCTCCGATGCCTCCCGCCGAGCCGCCTATAATCACGTATTTTGTCATTACGGGTTCACCTCTTCGCAGACCAGCGCCTCGTTGGGGCAGTTAGCTACGCACGCGGGGACTTCACGGTCGGGGCAGAGGTCACACTTTACAACGATTTTGCTTAAAGTGTCAGGTTTTATTGCGCCGTATGGGCAGACCATGATGCAGGTCCAGCAGCCTATGCATTTTTCTGCGTCATGCATCACCAGTCCGGTTTCCTTGTCTAGGGTCATGGCGCCGGTTAGGCAGGCGTTTACGCAGGGTGTGTCTTTGCATTGTTGGCATCTGATTGAGATGGAGTGTGGCTTGTTTGTTTCCACTCTTACTCGGCTGAGTGGTTGGGGTTGTTCTCGTCTGTATGCTTTTATTGGGTCTTTGGATTTGGAGTGCTCTACTGTACAGTAGACTTGGCAGAGTCCGCATCCGATGCATGCTTCTTCTTTGATTGAGACCCGTTTCATTGTTTTATTCCCATGGTTGGTAGGCATACGGCAACCTATTGCCGTAAACCAACCAGCACACACGTTTATAAACGTTTCTAAACGAATAAACAGACCAGTTGATCATCATGACCTGCTACTTCAGACACCTAAAAACAATCTTCGAAAAAGCGGAAATAACCGTCACAAAAGAAAACAAAAAAGACATCGACAGAGTCATCCACAGCATCGTTGGCGTAGAGTACAAGAACTGCCCAGCAACCTGGAAAGAAGTGAAGAAAAGAATGACAGAAGACGAGGAAATCTTTGTAAATATGCTTAAAAGCAAGTTAACAAAAACCTAACTGGTTTCCCATCTATGCGTCGGGTGCTTTGATGAGCGACACAATACTGATTCCCTTCCTGTTTTCTCTAATCGCAGGATTGTCCACTGGACTTGGCAGCCTACTGGCATTCTTCATAAAAGACTTTAAGCACAGCCACCTTTCTTTGCTGATGGGCTTTTCTGCCGGCGTCATGATACAGATCTCATTCATGGAGCTTCTTTTCTCGGCAGTAACAGAAACGGGATTCCTAACAGCAAACATAGCATTTTTCTTAGGCATCGCAACAATAGCCGCAATCGACTTTTTGATACCGCATGAATACAAAGAAGAAAAGCTAACGGAAATAGAAAAGAAAAACAAGAGGCTAATGAAAACGGGGATTCTTGTCGCAGCGGGAATATTCATACACAATTTCCCAGAGGGAATCGTCACATTATTTGGCGCCATGAAGGACATACATCTTGGGCTTATGCTGCTAATCGCCGTTGCCCTCCACAACATACCGGAAGGAATCTCAGTGTCCACTCCAATCTACTACGCAACAAAGAACAGAAAGAAGGCTTTCCTGTGGTCGCTTCTATCAGGAATCGCTGAGCCAATCGGAGCGGTCATAGGCTTTTTTGTTCTATTTCCCTTCATCAACCCCTTCGTACTTAACATGGCATTAGCGTTTGTCGCAGGAGTAATGGTTTTCATAAGCTTCGACGAGCTGCTACCCCTTTCCCTAAGCCACGGAGAAGCACACCTAGCAATCACAAGCCTCTTCCTAGGAATGCTCACAATGACCGCAGTTCTAGCCACACTAGGATAAAAACAAACATAGAAAAGCAGAATTGTGAAG
Source organism: uncultured Candidatus Bathyarchaeia archaeon (assembly GCA_964455275.1). GTDB lineage: Archaea > Thermoproteota > Bathyarchaeia > Bathyarchaeales > Bathyarchaeaceae > Bathyarchaeum. The sequence continues at coordinate 6,216 of CAYVVO010000244.1, forward strand.
CTGGAGAGGTTTGAACTCTAGAACCAGGGCGTCAGCACCACGCCATTCCTCCTTTTTTCACGTGTAGGTATATTTCTAAATGTTCGCATGAGTTTTGGTGAGTAGAGTATTCTACTCTTTGAGTGATTTCTTTGCTCATAAGCATTCATAAAAAGCATGGGCTCAAAGGTTAAACAGTTAAATTCCATTGTTTATCATAAAAAGTTCTGCACCTCACGGAGATTATGAGGGATGGGAGACCGCGAAAGTAACATTCAAAAAGGAAATTCTGGCGAGAAGAAAGAGTGTTACTTTTGTAAACAAATTAAGTGGGTTACCTATGAGGCACCTGTAAAATTCCATAAATTCTTATACTCCAAAAAGAATCTGTTTTTAGTAAGCGTAATAGCGATTCTCACATATTTTGTAACTATAGGTCAGCCAGAGGTTCTGCGAAGAACCTTAGCCACTTTTGTGTTTGCTGCTGGTTGTTGGATGCTTGAAGTGTTTCCTCTTCCAATAACTGGCTTGATGATATCTGCGATGCTGACTCTGCTAGGCGTATTTGCCCCCCAAGAAGCATTCGCACCTTTTTCTAATTCAATTATCTTCCTGATGATTGGTGGACTTGTTCTAGGGCAGTCGATTAAAAAACATGGACTAGATAAATGGATTAGTTATAACCTGATAACCTACTCTAAAGGCAATATTGATAGGCTCATTTTGTTAGTTATGGCCGCCACCGCTTTTCTAAGCATGTGGATGTCAAACACCGTGGCCATAGCAGTAATTTTGCCAGTAATTCTTTCAATATTAACTGCAATACCCGAGGAGCTTGTCAACCTTAAACAAAAGATGCTTTTGGGAGTGTCAATCAGCACCTCAATTGGCGGTACCGCAATGCTTACAGGAAGCACACCAGCAATGATAGCAGGAGCATTGTTAGGAGAAATCCTTCCTTTCGGTTTCATAGACTGGGCATACTATGGATTACCTGTTTCTTTGCTTTCACTAACAATGGCATTTTTGTTGTTGAGGAAGATGTACCCATCTCCAAAAGTTACGCTCAATCTGGATGAAATAATTGAACAAAAAAAGGAAATTGAAAACCTCAATCCCGCACAGAAAGAGGTAATTCTGATTTTTTTGGGAACTATAATCTTCTGGTTTATGGGTAGTCAATTTGAAGGTTGGTTTGGATTGCCCACTTCAGTTTCTAACGTGGCAATCGTATCTATACTTGCAGTCTTGTTCATGTTTGGGCTTAACCTACTTGACCTAAAAGATCTGCAATCAATTCAATGGGAATTGATATTTCTAGTCGGAGGAGGAATTCTGTTAGGCGAGGCCATGATTGTGTCCGGCGCCGCTAGCAGAATTAGTAGTGCAATAGCATCAATGCATGGTTCTGCTTCCATACTATTGATAATGATTGCATTAAGCCTGATTTCGCTTCTGTTAACGAATTTTATTTCGAACAGTGCAACAGCAGCCATTTTAATACCGATAGCTATTGAAACCGCAAATATCTTGGGAATGACTCCTGTTCCCTTTGTTATGGCAGTAGCTCTATCTGCCACTATAGCATTTATAACACCCGTAGGCGCCCCATCCACAGCTTTGATCTATTCAACAGAACAGATTTCCAGAGGCAGACTCATCAAAACAGGCATTTTAGTTGCCATTCCCGCATTGTTAACCGTTTTGGCAGTAGTTTGGATTCTTCCGGTTCCATAGAAAAAACGCTTACAATAGAAGCAACTGAAAGTCTTAAGTAAAAAAGTAGCTATATTAAAAATGGTTTTGAAGATTGTTAATTCAAACAGTTAAGTCTGAGATAGTGTCGCATCTTTCATACATAGTAGGCAGCAATGATGAGGCGGGAGTAATAGACCCTAGGCGAGATTGTCAAGTATATTTGGAAATAGCAAATAGATGGGGCACCAACATTAAGTATATTTTTGAAACTCATAGAAATGAGGATTACGTTACTGGTTCCTTGGAACTGGCAAATCTTACCGATGCAACTATATTTCATGGTCCCGGGTTACCTTGGAAATTCGGCAAAACACTCCAAGACAACCAAGAGATCAAGGCAGGGTCACTGAAAATTAGAGCCTTACACACTCCAGGTCATTCTCCAGAGAGTACTAGCTATGTGCTGTATGATCCGGAGATAGGTGACCAGCCTGTAATTGTGTTCACGGGGGACACGCTCTTTGTTGGGGATGTGGGGAGAACAGATTTTCTTGGAGAAGAAATGACTCCAGTGATGTCTGAGAAGTTGTATGATAGCATCACAAACAAGCTTTTGCCTCTGGGGGACGGGGTGATAGTGTGTTCTGCTCACGGTGCTGGTTCAGTATGTGGAGGCAAAATAAGCGAGAGAGAAATCAGCACAATTGGAATTGAGAAGAAAACTAATCCGATGTTAAATCTTAGCAAAGAAGAGTTCGTTAAACATAAAACCGGTGAGCAGCACGCAACGCCGCCATATTTCAAGAAGATGGAAGAGTTTAATCTTAATAGTCCTCCAATATTGGGTGCCATACCTAATCCTCGGACTTTGACGCCATCAGAATTTAAGAAAGCAGCTGAAACCGCGTATATTATTGATACCCGAACTCCAGCTGCTTTTGGAGCAGCTCACGTAAAAGATTCCTTCAGTCTGCCGCCAAGCAGGCTATCAAATGTGGGATGGATTGCAGACTACAACAAACCGATTCTACTAGTTGTTGAAAACCTAGAAGCGCTCGACTTTGCGGTTCGTAACTTGTTGCGGTTAGGTTTAGACAACGTTACAGGATACTTAAGCGGCGGCATAGAAGCGTGGTACAAGGAAGGATTACCCATAGCCAAAACTGGGTTACTATCAGTTCATGAACTCAAAAGGATGATTGACTCAAAGCAAAAAATTGCAGTCTTGGATGTTCGACGTGAAAATGAATGGAATGAAGGGCATATTGAGGGGGCTGTTCGTATTTATTTAGGTCACCTTCCAAAACAAACAGACCAACTTCCACGTGATGTACCAATAATTGTAATCTGTAAAACAGGAAACCGATCAAGTTTTGGAACAAGCATACTGTTGAGGGCAGGATTTGATAAAGTCTACAACGTTTTAGGTGGAACAAGTGCTTGGGTCAAAGCTGGTTTCCAATTAACCAAGTAACCACCTGAAAAGCTTAAATTGAAAACGCAGCTTCATGACTATTCATGTTTCCTCTGGGAATAGAACCTTATTTAGTGGGCGGAATAATAATTGGCGTCGGAGTAGGACTAATATACCTCATAACCGGACTGCATGCAACACAAAGCAGCTTCTTCACGACTACGTTGTCTTGGTTCTCTAAACGAAAACACTTCCAGAAAGAATCAAACATCAAAGAAAGAGGCTGGAGACTAACCTTAGCAACAGGGCTAGTGATTGGAGCACTCATTCACACCCTCACACTTTCACCAACTGGGTTTTGGACAACCTCAGTGCAATTGTGGAGACTGTTTTTAGGCGGATTACTTGTAGGCTTTGGAACAAGACTTTCCAGCGGATGCACTTCTGGACATGGCATAAGTGGATTGGCATCGCTTTCTAAAACCTCTCTTTATGCTGTAATCGTCTTTATGGGTGTGGCTATAGTCACAGCAAACATAGTTCAGCTGTTAGGGGTTTCGCCATGAACAAAAGAAACATAATAGTGCTCATTGGCGGCATTCTATTTGGTTTCGGTCTGTCCTATAGCGGAATGACCAAACAAGAAATTGTCCTAAGTTTTCTCCAATTAAAAGATTTGGGACTAATATTTGTCTTGGGAGGCGCAGCATTGGTTGCAGCATTTGCAATTAACGTGTTGGCAAAATTTCAAAAAAAGCCAGTTCTCGGCGGCGAATTCAAGCCGAGGCGCAGAATTCTGTCATGGAACATCATAATCGGTGCAGTTATCTTTGGAGTGGGATGGGGAATCTCAGGTCAATGTCCGGGTTCTGCGGTGGCAAGTCTTGGCACGGGCAATTTGCCGGTTTTGGTTGGAATTGCTGCTATGTTTATAGGCGCATACATAAGAGGACTTTTAGATTCATGAAATGCTCAACACAATAAAAACAACCAAAGACAGCCAAGAAGCACACCAGCTAATAGAGAACAGATTCGCGTACATCCACATTACACCCGATTAGATCACGCTATTCAAAAAACGCAAATAACCACAAAAAGTATTTTAAAAGTAGTTCAAGAGAATTGAAAAGGGGCCTAGAGAAATTTGAACCCACGACAAATAGAGACATCATTCCGCAAAATCCATGTTTTATTCAGTAAAAACCTCGCTTTTACTATTCATTTAGAAATGCAAGAACGTCTTCATCAAACTGTTTTCCCATTGTCATGTGACCTTTACCTTCGTAAAGGACAAGTCTAGAATCTGGGATTCCGGCAGCTGTTTCGCGAAGCCGTTCCACTGGACAATAGTAGTCTTTGTCGCCGCCAATCACGAGGGTGGGAGCCCTGATTTCAGCAAGCCTGTTTTTGGTGTCATGCGCCATTTCTGCTTTGCCTTCCACCAACAAATCTGATGGATGTTCGGGTGTGCTCCACAAGAGAGGACCAACATACCCCATGAAAAACTTTAGAATGCTTTTCTTTATTCTGCCACCATCAAGTATGGGATACAAACATTTGAGAGCAGCCCTCTTTTTGCCTTCACTAAGCAACTGGGCATACCTCATGTCCAACTCGTTCCCTTCATCACTAAATCGATAACAAGACATAGCTATGACTAAACGGCGGATCAGTTCAGGATGGTCAGCAGCCAAATGCTGCACAATTAACCCGCCATACGACATGCCCATCACATCAAGAGGTCCACCATCAAACTCCTCTCTAATCACTGTTGCATAGTCTTCAGCCATATCCCGAGTAGTATAACCTTCGGGCAATCCATTTTTCCGAGACATAACGTAAATCACATAGCTTTTGGCAAGGTGCTTAAATTGACCAAACACCCGAATCATGAAACCTGATGGAAGAGTGTTACCTGGTCCACCACTGAAAACAAGAAGGATGTTCTCTCCTTCACCGAAGCGGACATAAGGAACCCCATTACTAAAGACCCCCTTTTCAACCATAACCCTAGAACCCCAGTAAACATTTACACCCTAAGCAAATAAGCCTTAGTAAACTGGCTTATGTTTTCTTAGCGTGCGAAACACAAGCTTCAGAAACAAAGAAACGTATTTTATGATTTATTCGGAAAAAATCTATAATTGAGGTTTATTTCTCAAAAATAAGCTTTTTGGTGGGGTCGCGGGGATTTGCCCCCGGACAAGGTGGTGACACAACCCGTT